>JAFVTX010000013.1 GCA_017503015.1 Fibrobacter sp.
AGCAGATGCCAGCACCACTAAACCGAATACTTTGGTTTTTATAGACATAAAAATCTCCCAGGGCATAAAATGCCCCTCTTAACTTTAAACCATAAAATAATCTTTTATTTGGGAATTTTCAGCAATTGTATGTAAAAAATTCGGTTCGTATGGAAAACAAAAGTTTAGTTTTGTTAACAAACGGAACGAATCGTGACGATTATCACACTACAGGCCCTTTTCCAGGGTGTAGTCCGAAATCTTGATCAGAGTATCGAGGGTGGCCTTCAGGTAGGCGCCCTCTTTTTGTACACCGTCCGAAGGGGCGGAACCGCCGACAAGAAGTTCATGTTCCTGGCGGGTGTCGCCATCGGCAAAGAGGTAGGTTTCGTCGAAGGAGGGGTACTTGGCCACAAAGCGGTAGCCGTCGAGTCCGATGGCGGAGTAGCCGGAGTAGGCCCCCAGGGAAAGGCCCGCAAGCGCGGGGGTGCTGATGTCGGTCTGAACCGTATCATTGACGCTTGGCTGGATGGTGTCGCTAGTGTTGGTCTGAACCGTGTCGTTGACGCTGAGCTGAACTGCGTCGGCCCTCAACAAGTTATGGCCCATAAAAATGTTAGGTACGGCAAAGCCCGCCAGTTCCAAAACCGTAGGGGCAATATCGATTTGGGCCGCCGTGGTGGTATCGCGGGTGGCGTCCAAGCCTTCGCCGTGAATCATGAAGGGAATCCAGCTCACATTGGAAAATCCGCCACCGTTCATGGTAGAAACGCCGTTTTCGCCCAGAGGGAATCCGTGGTCCGCCATGACAATCACGTAGGTATTCTTATACCATTCCTCATTTTCTACCGCGCGGATGAACCGGGCCAGCTGCCGGTCGGCATAGCCCATGGTCACGTTAATGCGTTCCTGCAGGGGGCGGTTCTTTTCTTCGTCAGTCATGCCTGCCGCAAAGTTGAAGGGGTAATGGTTGGAGCGGGTCATGAGAGTGGCCAAGAAGGGCTTTCCGCTCTTGGCCAACGTGTCGCGCACATATTCGATGGCGTTGTCCATGAAGGTGGAGTCGTCTTCACGCTCGCGGTTGTAATGCTGTTGCGTGTACCACTTGGACATCCAGACGCCCAGATTGTCCCAAGCGGGGTCGGCGGCAGACATGTAGTGGGTGCTGTAACCGTTCTCGGTCAATACGGAGACAAAGCTGGGGAGCGTCACGTGGGCAAGGTCGGTGGCCTGTGCCAGGCGGGAATGATGCGGAATGCCGATGTGGGTGGAAAGCACGCCACCGGTAGTGGGAACGCCGCTGGTATGCATGCGCATCCACACGTGGGAATGTGCCGCCAGGGAATCCATAAAGGGCGTAGGCGACGGCTGGATTTGCGGGTTCATGTAGCCCGTGTTGAAGCCCCGCTGGGATTCCATCAACACCAAAATGAAATTGGGCCGCATTTCGCGCTGGGTTGCCAGTTTTTCGCTCTGGAGCAAGGCCTGGGTCGGCACGCGGTAAAGGGGCAGGTGATTACCCGCATCGCTATCCACAAACTGCCACGACGAATCCCCTTCCACCTTTTGCCAAAGGTTCTGGTAAGCCATGCGGTAGGTGGCAAGGTCCGCTTCGGAAAGTCCCTGTGCCGTCTTGGATTCGAACAAGTCCCGATAAATCAGCGATACCACCGGTCGAAGCTTTGTCATGCGGGCGTTACCTGTCCAGATAAAGTAAACGAACAGGTAAGAGGCGATGTAAAATACCAGCATGGCTACGACGGATTTTTTCACGTAGAAACGGCTTTCGCAGGAACTGTCGGCACCGATGGTGCGGGGACGGTACCACTTGCAGAACAGGCGGTACAGGCCGTAAGCCGCAGGCAACATCAGCAGGAGCACCACGAACTGAAGGTAAGGCACCGACAGGTCGTTGGCCACGTAGTCATAGAACACGATGATGGACGAAGTGTCCTTGTAGGTATCCACCAGCCCGAAGGTCAAGTGCCCGCCCAAAAAACGCTGGGTCTCGTTGTCCAGGAGCGTGAGCAGCAAGATTGCGCTGTGGAATACGGCATAAAGAACAGCGGTGACTTTCGCAACTTTATGGACAATTGCGGTTTTCGAGTCCGGTTTGATTTTGGAGACGAGAAGTGCGACCAACGCTCCCAAGACGACAAACACCACCAAAGCATTCACAATCCACATGAAGTCGATACAGACCGCATGGAAGATGAACCAGTCCGGCTTAGAGACGAAGGGGAATCCGTAGGGGTTGCTGCGGAACAGCAACAGGACCCGCAAGACGATGTGGACCACCCACACCGCCAGGGATATCAGGACAAGTTTCTGAAAGGGGGCGAAAAGTTTCATTTACCCTTCGCGGCCAAGCATGAAGGCCTTCTTGTTGCCCTCGTGGAACTTTTCGGCGAAGAGCTTGTTCAGGGCGACCGTCCACTGGTCCACGGTGAAGTCGAAATGCTTGCTGAGCTTGCCGAGCATCGCGACGTTCAGGGCCTTCACGTTCTCGAGCTTCGAGACATCGATGTCCGCCGGAGTGAGGAGCACGCCGCCCTGCTTGAGGAAGGCCTCGTTCACCACGACCTGCGTCTCGTCGAATACCACCAGGTAGTCGGCCTCGCCCGTCGGGATCATCGGGGACTGAACTTCTTCGCCCTTCGCGAAGCGGACGTCGCTGGCGATGGAACCGCCGCGCTGGCTCATGCCGTGCACTTCGGCCTTCTTCACGTCGTAACCCTGTTCGAACACGAGTTCCGCCATCACGTCGCTCGCCTTGATAACGCCTGTGCCACCGAGGCCGGCAAATTTCACGTTAACTACGCTCATACAAATTAATCTCCGTTAAAAGTTGCCGTTTTTCTTTGCGGCGGCTTCGGACTCGGCGAGAGCCTTTTCCGCCTTTTCCTTGTTGGCCTTGTCCCAGGCGAGGATGCTCTTGAGGGCAAGAATGCAGGGGCTCTTCGCCACGATGAGCGTGAGCTCGTCCTTCTCGAGCGCTTCCTTAACGAGGCGCTTGAATTCCTCGGGTTCCTTGACCTGGTTCACTTCATAAACGTTGTCGAAACCGGCAGTCTTCGCGATGGCGCCGTAGTCCAGCTTGTAGGCCGGGCTGTGGTCGAGATGGCGGCCCGTACCCGGGTGTTCCTGCTGGCCCGTCATGGCGGTAATGCTGTTGTCGAGAATGATGACCACGTGGCCCGTTTCGGGGCGGTTGTAGCCCGCTTCCACGAGGCCCGTAATGCCGCTGTGCACGAAGGTGGAGTCGCCAATCACGGAGACGACCTTCTTGGCCTGTTCGCGCGGGAGCACGTTGCGAAGGCCAATGCCCATGCCGATAGCGGCACCCATGTCAATCATGTAGTCCATCGCGCTGATGGGCGGGAGGGCTGCCAGCGTGTAGCAACCGATATCGCCGGAAACGATGCAGTCGAGTTCCTTGAGAACCGCGAAAGAGCTGCGGTGCGGGCAGCCCGGGCAGAGCATAGGCGGCTTGCCCTTCACCGGAACCGGGTCCGGATTCTTGTCGCCAGCGATAATGCGGCGCACGCGATTCACGTCGAGTTCGCCGAAGCGGAAAATCGGGTCGAACTTGCTTTCGCACTGGATGCCTGCGGCCTTGATGTTCTCGGCGAGCCACGGGTCGTTTTCTTCGATCACCAGCAGGCGCTTGCCTTCGAAGTTACCAGCAAAATCCTTGATGAGCTGCATCGGCAGCGGGTACGTCATGCCGAGCTTGAGGATGCTCGCTTCCGGGGCGGCTTCACGCACGTGGTGGTAGCTGATGCCGCTCGTGATGATACCCATGTCGGCGCTGCGCATTTCCACCTTGTTCGGGCCTTCGGCCACGTTCCAGGCTTCCATCTCGTCCATCTTGGCACGGAGCTTGCGGCCCGCGGGCTTAGAGAAGCCGGGCACCATCACGTGCTGGGCGATGTTGCGTTCGAAGTTCGGCACCATCGCCGGGAGTTCTTCCTTCGGCACCACGATGGACTTGGAGTGGTCCACGCGGGTCGTCATGCGGAGGATTACGGGAATCTTGAACTTTTCGCTGGTCTGCATGGCGATGCGGAAGAAGTCGTATGCTTCCTGGGAGTTGCTGGGCTCGAACATCGGGCAGACGGATGCCTTCGCGTGGTTGCGGGTATCCTGTTCGTTCTGAGAACTGCCCTGGCCCGGATCATCGGCAACGATCCACACCATGCCGCCATCCACGCCCGTGTAGGTCGCGGTGTAGAGCACGTCGCTTGCCACGTTGAGGCCCACCATCTTCATGGTGACCACGCTGCGGGCATGGCCAAAGGCTGCACCCAGGGCCACTTCGGCGGCGACCTTCTCGTTGGGGGCCCACTGGGCATACCCGCCGAGTTCAGAATAGTCCTCGAGGATTTCGGTAGAGGGGGTTCCCGGGTAGCCTGCAGCAAACTGCACGTTGCAGTGGCGCATAGAAAGCGAGATGGCCTCGTTTCCCGAAATCAGCATCTTTTTCGCATTCGGATCAAAAGCTGGCATAGCGTTCCTTTTTTATTTGCAAAAACTTAAACAAGCAAATCCAAAATTAGAAAAACTCCCGAGGTTGTCGGGAGTCTCGCTAATTTTGCGCACCATCCAAAAGCAGCTACTTGCCGGCCTTGTTCTGCTCCAGCTCGTCTTCGAGTTTCTTGGTCTGGGCGTTGTTCGCGTCGATGATGTTCTTCAGGTTGTCGATTTCCACGCCCTGCTTGGCCACCTGGTCCTTGAGTTCTTCGCACTTGGCGGCGTAGGTCTGTTCCGATTCAATGCGGTTGTTCAGTTCCTTGCGCAGGCAATCTACAGAACCGCGGAGGGTGTCCACCGCCTGTTCGGCTTCTTTCAAGGCCGGATTTTCGTCGGCACCAGCCGCCTCAGAACAGGCGCACTTGCCGCCCATGAACTTCTTGGATAAAGCGACGGCGGCGGCAGCACCGGCAATCGCACCGACTAAAAAGGTTCCTGCTTTCATAAGAACTCCTTGTGTATTGATTCCTTCTCGGGAATATAGTAAAGTTCAAAAAGGAGATGCCCGCCTGCGCGGGCATGACAAGGGTGAGAAACCGCACACGGATCCTCACCTGCGCGAGGATGACAAGGGCGGCAGGTCCTAAAACCTTACTTTTTAGGTTTCGGGAACAGTTCCTTGATGATTTCGTCGATGTGCTTTTTCGTGTGGATTTTCAGGCCCTTCTTTGCAGGGGCCGGAAGTTCCGTCACATCCTTCTTGTTGCCTTCGGGCAGGTAGAGCGTCTTGACACCCGCCTCCTGAGCGGCAAGCGCCTTCTCGTTGAGTCCGCCGATGGGCAGCAGGTCTCCCGTAAGGCTCACCTCGCCCGTAAAGGCGATGTCCGGCGACACGGGCCTGCGGGTAAAGGCCGAAAGCAGGGACAGCGTAAGGGCGATTCCCGCCGACGGGCCGTCCTTGGGCACGGCACCCTCGGGCACGTGGATGTGAATATCGGTCTTCTTGACGATGGCGGGGTCAATGCCGAACCGCTGCAAACGTTCACGCACGAGGCTGAGAGCAATCTGGGCGGATTCCTTCATCACGTCACCCAGCTTTCCGGTGAGCAACAGGTGGCCCTTGCCCGAAAGGAGCTTGCATTCCAGCGTGAGGATTTCGCCACCTACACTGGTCCAGGCAAGGCCCGTAATCACGCCGTGATGTCCAGGAGCGGGCAGGCGGTTCTCGGTAAAGCGGGGAACGCCCAGGTATTCCTGCAGCTGCTTTTCGGTCAGGTCCTTCTTGACCTTCTTGCCCATGACAATTTCTTTGGCACGGTGTCGGACGATACTTTCCAGGGAGCGTTCCAGTTCACGGACGCCAGCCTCGCGGGTCCATTCCCGAATGACCTTTTCGATGAGAACGTCAGAAATAGAAATGTCCTTGTCCAGAGCAACACCGCAGCGCTCGCAGATTTTTGGAATCAGGAACTTCGATGCAATCTGCTTCTTTTCGTGGGCGTAATAGCCGGGGAGCCGCACCACTTCTAAGCGGTCCCGCAGGGCGTCGGGAATTTCGGCCTCGGAGTTGGCGGTAGCGATGAACAGCACACGGCTAAGGTCCAGACCCACTTCCATAAAGTGGTCCGTAAAGTCGTGATTCTGTTCCGGGTCCAGAACTTCTAGCAAGGCGCTGGCAGGGTCGCCCCTGAAGTCGGCGGCCATCTTGTCGATTTCGTCTAGCAGGAGCACAGGGTTCATGCATTTGGCCCGACGAAGCGCCTGGATAAAACGGCCAGGCATGGCACCAATGTAGGTGCGGCGATGCCCACGGATTTCGGCCTCGTCACGGACACCGCCCAAGGTAATGCGCACAAAGTTCCGCTGCATGGAGGCGGCGATGGATTCCACCAGGGTGGTCTTGCCAACGCCGGGAGGGCCCACCAGGCAAAGGATGGGAGCGCGACGTTCCGTGCCTGTGAGTTTCAGCACGGCGATGTATTCCAGAATGCGGTCCTTCACCTTGTCTAGCCCGAAATGCTTGGCATCCAGATCCGCCTTCACCTTTTTCAGGTTCAGCACCGTATCGCTGTAAACGCCATAGGGCATGGAGAGGAACCAGTCGATATAGTTCCGCACTACCGCATATTCCGGCGTGGTGGGGTGCATCAGGCGCATGCGGGCGATTTCCTCTTCCATCTTTTCCATGATGGCCGGGGAGAAATTCTTGGCCTTCAGTTTCTTTAGCAGCTGGTCCGGTTCCGAGGAGGAATTTTCGCCGTCGTTCAGTTCGTCTTGCAGCTGGCGAATCTGTTCACTGATGAACCATTCCTTCTGCTGCTGGGCCATTTTCTGACGAACGCTCTGCTGGATCTTGACCATCACGTTTTCGTTGTCGTCGGTGATGGACATAAGGGCCAACAACTTCGCAGCCATGTCGTCCAGAGATTCCGCTTCCAAGAAGTTCTGCTTTTCGGCCAAGGAAATCTGCAAGAAGGGGATAATCCCGTAAAAGGCATTCAGCTGGCTGTCCATGCCAAAGAAGGCATCTACCATGCCTTCGGCAATGTTCCGCTTGGCGGCATAGTCCCTGAAGTTGGAAAGTACATCGCCAAAGCTTTCGGTCTTGTCCTTGTTGCCAACAGGAACTTTCCGGGGAGATACCGTCACATGCAAGAATCCGTCTTTCAGTACGACAGAACGCAGGTCCACAATCTGCTCACCTTCCAGCACTACCTTCACGCAGCCGTTGGGGAAAGGCGTCACGTTGCTCACGTGGGCGGCAACGCCTACCGTGTACAAATCCAAAAGCGGGTTGGAAATTTCTTCTTGCTCAACATCCTTCTGGGTCACTAGAATAATTTCGCCATCGTGGGCCTCGGCGTATTCCAGGGCGCGGAGCGAAATATCGCGGCCCACCAGAATACGGCGGGTCGTAAAAGGGAAAACAATAGCGTCCCTCAAAGGCAAAAGAGGGAATACCTTAGAAAAATCAAAAGCCATATTTCAATAATAGTAAAGCAAGCAAAACCGGGCGTTATGCCACGTTCTTGCCGGCTTTTTTCGAGGATTTCTTCCCGGAAACCGCCAGAGGGTTCAAGCCCCTGCGGATAATTTCGTCTGTAAGCACCAGCTTCTTGGCTCCTGTACCGGGCATTTCGAACATAGCCTGCTGCAGGGACTTTTCCATGACGGAACGAAGCCCGCGGGCACCCGTCTTTCGACTCATGGTTTCGCGGACGATTTCTTTGAGGGCCTCGTCGGTAAAGTCCAGCTCGATACCGTCCATGGCAAAGAGGCTCTTGAACTGCTTGACCAGTGCGTTTTTCGGCTGGGTCAAGATGTTCAGCAAGGCCATCTCGTCCAGTTCTTCGAGAGCAACCGCAATAGGCAAGCGGCCCACGATTTCGGGAATGAGACCGAACTTGATCAGGTCATCGGGCTCCAGCTGCTTGAAAAGTTCGCTCAGGGAATTGTCGGATTCACTCCGGATGTCGGCGCCAAAGCCCATGCCGCCCTTGTTCACCCGCTGGGCAATAATCTTGTCCAGGGTCTCGAAGGCGCCACCACAAATGAACAGGATGTTCTTGGTGTTCACCTGCACCAGGGGCTGTTCCGGATGCTTACGGCCACCCTTGGGAGGCACTGCGGCAACAGTTCCTTCCAAAAGTTTCAGCAGGCCCTGCTGCACACCTTCGCCGCTCACGTCGCGGGTAATGGAAGGATTCGCCGTCTTGCGGGCAATCTTGTCGATTTCGTCGATGAAGATAATTCCACGTTCTGCACGGGCTACATCGTAGTCGGCGGCCTGCAACAGGCGCACGATAATGCTATCTACGTCTTCGCCCACGTAGCCCGCTTCGGTAAGCACGGTGGCGTCGGCGATGGTAAAGGGAACGTCCAAAAAGCGGGCCATGGTCTGGGCCAAGAGGGTCTTGCCCGACCCGGTAGGGCCCACCAGAAGCAGGTTGGACTTTTCCACCTCCACGGTATCGCCGTTCGGGTGGGCCTGCTTGTAGCGCAGGCGTTTGTAATGGTTATAGACCGCCACCGAAAGGGCAATCTTCGCCTGTTCCTGACCAATCACAAAGTCGTCCAGGTGGGCCTTGATTTCGGAAGGGAGCGGAAGGGGCTTTTGGCTTGCGACCTCTGCCGCCTGCTTTTCTTGCAAGGAACGGGACTTGTCCTCTTCGATAATCCGGTAGCACATGGAAACGCAGTCGCTGCAAATATGCACACCTGCGCCGGCAATCATCTTGTCCACCTGTTCGGCGGACTTTCCGCAAAAGCTACACGTTACCGCAGGGCGGTTTTTCCCATTCCTGTACATGAATCTTAGACTCCCTCTTTACGCGGGACAAAGACTTCGTCGATGACGCCGAAAGCCTTTGCTTCTTCTGGTCCCATATAGAAATCACGATCCGTCTTTTCGCGGACTTCGTCGATAGACTTGCCGGTGTGCTTGGCCACGATTTCGGCAAGGGTATCCTTGGTGCGGATAATTTCTTTGGCAGTAATCTGGATGTCGGTGGACTGGCCCGTGGCCGCACCAGAAGGCTGGTGCAGCATAATGCGGGAATGGGGAAGCGCATAGCGCTTGCCCTTGGTGCCTGCCGCCAAGAGAACTGCCGCCATAGAGGCACAGTTACCGATGCAGATGGTGGCGATGTTCGGGCGCACATGCTGCATGGTATCGTAAATGGCAAGTCCTGCCGACACGTAGCCACCGGGGCTGTTGATATACAGCGTGATATCCTTCTCCGGGTTCTCATACTCAAGGAAAATCAGCTGCGCCATGACGTTGTTCGCCACTTCATCGTTGATGGGCGTGCCCAAGAAGATGATGCGCTCCTTGAGGAGACGGGAGTAGATATCATAGGCGCGTTCACCACGCCCGGTGGTCTCAATGACGGTAGGAATGATCATTAACTAACCTCTTTTACTTGGATTCTTCGGCAGCCGGACGGATACCCACGATAAAGTCGGCAGCCATCTGGAAGCGGAGTTCTTCACGAAGCTGGTTGATACGGCCAGACTGACGGAAATGAGCCTTCAGGTCGTCAAATTCAATGTGGTAGGCCTTGGCCATTTCCTGCAGGCGAGCGTCCACCTGGGCCTGTGCGGGGCGGATCTTTTCCTTGTTGGCAACGAACTCCAGAATGCGATGCTTCTTGATTTCGCGGATAGCTTCGGGGGCCAATGTCTTCATCTGTTCTTCGGTGGGTTCCACCGCATCCTTCGGGTCCTGCACGTTGCGGTTGATGGACCACTTGATGAGGTCTGCCACGCGGGCATTGGGAACCTCGAACGGGTTCTGCTCGATAAGCTTGTCGATGGCCTCGTTGATGGCCTTGGTCTTGGCGGCATCCTGCTTCTGGTTGGCAAGGCTTTCGGCGATATTGCTCTTGAGCTCGGCTTCGTCCTTGACGCCCACCTTCTTGCAGAATTCTTCGTCCAGGGTAGGCGGAACAATCTGGCGCACGTCCGTCACTTCCACCTTGAACTGGGCGGTCTTGCCGCGGTAGCGTTCGTCCTTGTGGTCGTCGGGGTACTTGAAGTTGATTTCCTTGGTTTCACCGGCGTTGGCACCGGTCAGGCCCTCGTCAAAACCGGGGCTGGCGGATTCGCCCAACAGACTGCGGAATTCGCGATTCTCGGGCAGTTCCTGCTTTTCACCGTCAATCACCACATCCAGGTAGTTACCCACCACCACGTCGCCCTTCTGGGAGGCTCGGTCCACATGTTCGTCCTTGCTCCACATCTTCATCAGGTGGTCGAATTCGGCCTGGACTTCTTCTTCGTGGACGGCGGTCTGAGGAACGGTCACACCCGTGTCGGCATAGCCCTTGATGTCGATTTCAGGGTCAATTTCCACTTCTACCGTCATGGTAATGGCGGATTCCTTGTCGTCGTTGAACTTCACGACCTTCAACTGGCCCACGGGGATGATGTTCGCCTTCTTGAGCTCGGCGTTCAAGACGGCATCTACGGTCTCGTTCACAACCTCATGACGGATAGAATCGCCGAACTGCTTCAAAATCATGGCCTTGGGAACCTGGCCCTGGCGGAAACCCTTCAGCGTCACCTGCTTTTTGTACTGGGACAGCTTCTTTTCGAAAGGAGCCTTCAGGTCCTCCTGGGGGATATTGACTTCGAGGGTACGCAGGGTTGCGCTGGTTTCTTTGATTTCAACGGACATATAGACTCCGGTATTCGTTAGTAGATTAAAATTTCTGCGAGGGGTGGGAGTCGAACCCACACACCGAAGTACCAGATCCTAAGTCTGGCGCGTCTGCCAATTCCGCCACTCTCGCGATTTGAGCACAAAGATACAAAAAAATGCTCGGAATGTGGGACCTCAAACCAACAACCCATCTTTATACGCCCTATCTCCATTCATTTTTCTCTACAATGTACTATCGCCTTTTTTTGTTTTTTGTAAAAGGATTGTTCAAACTTTTTACCAAAACGCTTTCTTGCTATATTATCGTAATGGCCTTTCAAGAAAAAAAACGCGATCAGACCTTCGATGTACTCAAGGGACTCCTAATTTTATTTGTCATTGCCGGGCACAGCCATTTCTCTTTCACAGTGGAACACTTTTTCGTCTCTTTCCACATGCCCGCGTTCTTCTTTATTTCGGGATACTTCTACAAAGCAAGGCCCCTAAAGGATGAACTGAGGGTTGATTTTAGGCGCTTAATCGTCCCCTACCTCTTTTCTTGCTTTCTTCTAGTTCTAATCGCCCTTTTAAAGGACATCCTTTGTGGCACTCTGTGGCAGTCCAGCTCGGAGCATGCTCTCACCGCCCTGCTTGGAGGCCCACCGATAATCCCACTGCCCATTTTGAACAAAGTGGTTGAACTAGGCCCCCTATGGTTTCTCACGGCTCTTTTTTTCGTTCGGCTCATAGCGCATTTTCTTTTTCAAAGCAAAATTCCTCACTGGTTCAAGGCGACAACCATATTCTTGCTCAGCATCGCCTGCATGAAAAACTCGGTACGCTTTCACATATTTATTCCGTGGTATATCCCTTCGGCATGCTGCGCCCTCGGGTTCTTCTTCGTAGGAAATCTGCTCAAGTCATTTGGTAACGTTACCGCAAAATACAAGTGGATGCTCTTTGCATTCACCGTGCTCTGCTGGGGTTATTGTCTGCTATTCTCCGGCATGTCGGTTAACGCCTGCCTGTTCGGAGCGCATTATATCATTGATCTTGCCGGAGCCCTAGGGGGAACACTCGTTTTCTACCTACTGTCACGCAAAATCACCAAGAGCAAACCAACATCCAATTTCTTGGGTTTCATAGGGAAATACAGCCTAGCCATCTTCTGCTTCCATGCTATCGAGTGTCCTTTTTTCCCGTGGGACACCTTTGAGCCGTTCATCCAAAGTTACGGCCAGCTAGCAAGCCTTGCCATTTTCCTGATGCGAGCAGGAATCCTTTTGTTGATAACCCGATGCGTTATCGGCATACCCTTCTTCAAAAAAATTTTCAGTTACAGCTAGACCCTAGTTTCTGGCAAGAACCTGCAAATCACGTTTTGACAAGTATTTTGTAAAGAAGATCACCAAAACTTCCACGACGATTGTCGCAATTGCAAGCCAAAGTGAAACGTCTCCCGTCTTCCAGAAACAGACAACGCAGGGAATAAGTAAAAGGTGAATATAGAATACCTTCGTAAACTGTCTGCGTTTCTTGGAATCCACAGAGAGGAACAGATAAATAAAAATGCTCAACTCAGAGCAGATTTTTGCAACGGCAGCACCGAAAATTCCGTAAGTAGGAACCAACCACAAATTGAATAGCAGATTTGCACAGCCCGCAATTGCAGCAAGCACAAGGTATTTCTTCTTGGATTGAGAAATAAGCCATTCGCTCCACGGAACCGAAAAAAAAGATACCACCAGCCAGCAGGCAAAAAGAAACATGAGTCTCGATGCCGGGAAATCAACCGATATCGGCACTATTTTTGAAAAGATGAATTCTGAAAACAAGAGCGCAAAAAGAAGGAAACCTGCACTCATCACGCCCAGTATCTTATGACTAGACAACACAAGTCGGTCCGATTCTTGCTCCGCGCTTACTTCTTTTAAGCGAGCTAACTGACGTCGTAGCGGTTCACTCAAAGAACCTCCCAATAAAAAGACAAACAAAGCATAACGATAACAATAGTCGTAAATCCCCACCATAGCATTTCCACCAAAAAACTTCAAGAAAAAGATATCTACGTTCTGGTGCAGCAAAAGCAACGCCGAAGAAACAAATAGAATAAGGGATCCCTGATAACACCGCAACCCTTCTTTCCATTCCTCCTTATTCGGAAGCCCCAGGGAGAAACCCTTCCTAGGACCGACAACCCACAGGGCAATTGTGGCCATCGCCTCTGATCCAACATCCATTACGGCGAAATATTCGATAGAGGGAACATGCACAAAATAAATCAGGGCCAGCAGTAGTCCCTGCCTAAAGAACTGGACCAAGGAATTAATACCCGCAAGGCCTTTCCTTGCAATCAACCAATCAATGTTTACAGGTCTCAGGAAAACCGTCAATAAATATATCTTCAAAACTGTTCCACAAGTCCAGTCTAAAGCAAAATATGCGGCAATCACGACCAACGCAAGTCCAACAACCAAACATCCCCGAATATAGCCCATTGCCGTAAAAATTTTTCTATCTAACACAGTGTCGTCAGGTTTCTCAATCAACGCAAAAGACGACATACCAAAATTCAAGACAAAATTGATGTAGGTAATAAGGGTATAGGCAAAGGCCACCTCTCCCCAGCCCGCGGCACCAAACTTGACAATAGCAATACTAGTTATTATAAAACGGACAAGCCTGCCCAATCCTTGAGCAGTGCCATTTACAGTCGCATTTAAAAGAAGGGAATCTTTTCTCATGGACGTTTCTTCCACTTCTTATATAAATTTTGGCGCAGATATTCACGAAAATTCCAGAAAGCCCATAGAACTTTTTTGCTAAACATCGGACGATTAAAACGAGGATTCGAACAGCTCGCTCTTATTAGCCTCACTAATTTTTCCCCATTCTGTTTCCAGCGAAAACGAGTGTGCACATAGGCGAACATCTTTTCACCATCGGCTTTCAAAGAATCTCTTGTTGAATTTTTTAAGTAATCACGAAGAGTCTCGTAAGAATCAAAAACGAAGGGAGTCACCTCAGGGTGTGCACAAAGATTCAAAACCAAAGCTGGTTTATGAGCAAATCCAGCTTCAGCAAGAGGCAAATTAAAAAGTTCCCATTGGGAAAAACTTACCAAGGCATCACATTCGGAATAATAAGAAGCCAATTCCTGATCTGTGACAACGCCAGGGGTGTTTATTCCCGAAATATTTAATTTTCGAACAGAATCTTCATCTCCCCGACCAACAACTGTTATCTGACATATTTTTCCCAGTTCTTTTTTTAAGCGAATTATATGATCTAGCCCCTTATATTTCCACTCCCCCTTACGATAACGAGTTACGGTCAATATCTTTATGGGCCCCTGAACATCGGGACAGAGTTTCTTGTAGAGTCTTTCATAGTGATCTGCACCATTATAAATCACACTTGCCTTGGGCCAATTCAAATATTCAGCACCATACCTACTAATTGTCACAATCTGATTTAGAGTCGGGTATATTAACCCCTGACGATTTCCAATTTCTTTAAGCCTTGCTTCCCTTTCTTCGGGCAAGCACAGTTCTACAGGAGGAAAACCATGTTCATACC
>JAFVTX010000014.1 GCA_017503015.1 Fibrobacter sp.
GACCCTGCAGTCCGACATCTACAGCATGGGCATCATTTTGTTTGAAATGACCTGCGGACAACTCCCGTTCAACGGCAACAAGCCCATAGAAATTGCCATTCAGCATGTGCAAAAACAACCGCCTGACCCGCGACAGTTCAGGCCGGACATGCCCAAGGGGCTTGCAGAGATGATTCTCAAATGCCTCAAGAAGAAGCTGAACGAGCGTTTCCACGACATGCAGGAGTTTTTGGATGCCTGCGATGCGGTTTTCCCGCAAAAAGATACCCGAAGCACAGGCAAAATTACAGGACGGAAAACTTCTTTGTTCAGTCATGGACGAGAATCCATTGCCGAAGTGGCCACCAAGATTCCTTCTAAGGCAAAAAAAATCCACCGCAAGCTGACAGCTCTTGCTCTTTCCATATTCCCGCTGATTATCATCTTGATGGTGCTCCTGATGCTCACTCACAAACCCGAAAGCACCCTGCGGGATTTAGAGTGGGACGAAGCGGTAGGCAATTTTGAAACCAAGGCCCTGGAAAATGACGGCGGTGTGGACTATGGTCTAGACAACCTGGGCGACGGCGACCTGAAAACGGCATGGCTCAATAGCATGCCCCTGAAGCCGCAGAATCCCGTTTTGAGCCTTTATTTCAAGAAAAACACCTTGGTCACCCACCTGGGAATAGCCATCGGATACCAAAAATCCGTTGACGACCTGTTTGGCGACCGGTTTCGTATTTTCAAGAAGCCGAAAACTCTTACGGTAGAAACCGCAGACGGATTCAAGCAAAAAATCAAGCTGGAAAATATCAAGGGCATGCAGTACCCCACCATCCAGGCCATCGAGACCACAGAACTCAAGTTCTATCTGGAAGACATCTACGAAGGTGAAAACGAGGATTTCGCCATTTCGGAAGTACGGCTCTTGGGGATGGAGGTTGATTAGGGGTTAGGTTCGAGGCACGAGGAATGTCATCCTCGCCCATTCGACAAGCTCAGGGCAGGCTCCGGCGAGGATCCGCTTGAGGAATTAAGAATGAAAAGTGAAAGTGTGAAGAGCAATTCGGTGAAGTCCGTCAATCGCAAGAAGGGTAACGCTATCGAGACGGAGGCTTCGGCCTACCTGATGCGGAACGGTTATGAAATTCTGGACAGAAACTACGCCTACCGCGGAGGCGAGCTGGACATTGTGGCCCGAGACGGACAGACTGTTGTTTTCGTAGAGGTCAAGTCCGTGTGGACCGCTGGACAAGGAAACCCCGCAGCCCGCGTAAATGCCCTCAAGCAGCGTAAAATCTGGAACACTGCCTGCCATTACCTCTACACTCAAAAAGAAAAGGCCCCAAAAGGCTTTGACACTCCCTGCCGTTTCGACGTCCTTTCTATTCGCGCTTACCAGAAGCCCATGCAGTTTGAACACTACAAGAACGCCTTCGAAGGGTCGCAGGTGATTCCACAGTGTTAGGGGTTAGGGGGATGGGATCTAGGGGTTAGGATCTAGGGAAATGTGGAGTGTGAAATGTGAGGTTTGAGGTTTGAGGTTTAAGGTTCGAGGCTCGAGGTTCGGGGTTCGAAGCGCGGGAGATGTCATCCTCGCGCAGGCGAGGATCCGCTTAAGGAATCAAAGGTTAGAAGGTCAGAATTTAAGGAAAAGATGGAATAAAAGGTATTTGGTCTATGCGTTTTGAAGTTCATCCAGCCAATCCACAGGCAAGAATCGTTAAACTTGCGGCTGCCGCCTTGGAAGACGACGGTCTGGTTCTCTACCCCACCGAATCCGGTTATGCTATCGGTTGTAACGCGGAATCTCCGAAGGCAATCCACAAGCTCTACGCCCTGAAAAAACCTATGAAGAAATTCTTCATGGCCCTGATCGTGCCAAACATCAAGGCGGCTACGGACTATGCCCGCGTAGATAACTTTGCCTTCAACATCATGAAGCCGAGAGTCCCTGGGCCCTACACCTTTGTTTTGCCTGCGGACCCGCACATCGCCCGGCGGCTAGACGTAAAACGTCCAGAAATCGGCATCCGTATGCCGACACACCCCTTCTTCACGGAACTGTTCCAGCATTTTGACAAGCCTATCCTGAGTACGGCGGCAAAGCTCAGCGAAGAAGACCTTTACGACCCCGACGAAATCTGGAAGACCTTCGAACACTCCGTAGAGATGATGGTGGACTGCGGGCCTATCGAAATCAACCCCACGAACATCATTAGCCTGGTGGGAGACCAGGTGGAAGTGATTCGTGGGGAATTGCTGGACCCCTAATTTTTCGATTGTTTAGTTTCCGTTGATGCAGCGGACAGAGTAGGCGTTGCCCTTGTTGTTCACAAGCTGTCGGACCATCTGGTCTGACATGCGGCCCATGGCCCAAAGCCAAATGGTTTCGTTCCTGCCGTTCTGGGACGACCAGAAACCAGCATACTCGCCCATATCTTCGTAACGCACCGTCTTGGAACCGATCATCTTGCGGTAGCCCGAAGAGAAAACCGTAAAGCCATATTCGTCTGTGCCGCCACCACCGTGCCAGCCCGTAGTGGCCTTCAGTTTGCTTGCAAATGCACCGCATTTATCCACACCATCGTAGCACTGGGTAAGGCCCGTCAGCATGTCCTGCCATTCCCTGTCGCGGGGCAGATGCCAACCTTCGGGGCAAGCCTTGCGGGCTCCTTCTAAATCGTAAAGACGGCCACTACGGACACAGTAGTTGTCCTTGTCCTCATAGCACCAGGAATGCCCGGGCACATCGTAATTTACGTTCTGGGCGAACCATTCACGGCCCTCAATCTTGATGGTTCTGTAAACCTGACCGTCGCGGGGGTCCTTGAACTGGCTGGAATTGTCGCGGATGGTGGCTCGGTGTTCCTGCTCTTCGCGCCTGAAATTCACCAGCAGTTCACGTTTGTACTTTTCGCCCTTTTCGTATTTCTTGTTCCATTCGTCCTGGGCTTTCTTGTTGAAGAACTTGATTTTCAGGTCTCCAACAGCATAGAGTATATCTCCACAGGCCAAATCCACGCCAGCCACATGCACGACTAGGTCTTCTTTGCCGTATGTTTCGGGGTCACCAAAGTAAGAAATCCAGGCTTCCTTGGTGGTGTTACATACGGAGAAAAAGTCCCCTTTTTCGATTACTTCGGCAGGAACGGTCATGTTTCCGGAGACCGCAAAAGAGAATACTTCGCTATCCACCTTGAAAGATACCGGTTGCACGTTCTTGTAGTGGGTGTATTTGCCTAGACGGACATTGCCGCTAATCTTTGCAGAAGCGTAATTAGCCTCCTCGTTGGTCTTGAAAATAGATTCCCACGACTTGGGCAGGGCAAAGGCACAAATTGCAGATAGACAGACTAAAAAACAAATAGTTTTGCGAATCACAAAAACCCCTCGTTAAAAACAGGAACAATCATAGTTTTTTTTTAGACTTATGGCATCACCATTATGCAGAATCAAGCTAAAAAAGCTACATTGTAGGCCATGGCAAAAAACAAGTACATTCTTCAGATTCATTGCCCTGACCAGACAGGACTTATTGCGGGTACTACCCAGGTCCTTGCAAAAGCGGGCGCTAATATTATTGATTTACAACAACATACGGCCAAGGACATCGAGACCTTTTTCCTCAGGGCCGTTTTCGAGATGGAATCAGAGGACGTCCAGGAGATTTACAAGCATCTTGAAACCCTGGAAGGTCACCTAAAACTCAACTGGAAACTGTTTGACACCTCCAAAATTGAGCGCGTCGCCATTTTTGTGTCCAAAACAGACCACTGTCTCTACGATTTGCTTCTCAAACAACGTGACGGTGACCTGCCCTGCGAATTCAGCTGTATCGTCGGAAACCACCCCGATCTTGGACCCGTGGGCGGAACCTTTGGCGTGCCCTTCTACTACGTTCCCAGCAATCCGGACAAGACCATTCCCGAAAACCGTTTCCGCGAAATCATCGCCGAGACCAGGACCGATACGGTGGTCCTCGCCCGCTACATGCAGATTTTGAGCGAAGCCTTTACCGAAGAATTCAAGTACCGCATCATCAACATCCACCACGGGTTTCTGCCCGCCTTCAAGGGAGCTAAACCCTACCACCAGGCCTGGCACAAGGGTGTGAAGATTATCGGTGCTACCGCCCATTTTGCAACAGAAGACCTGGACCAGGGCCCCATCATCTGCCAGGATATCCAGCGGGTGCCCGAAACGGCCAGCATCGACGAACTGGTGGAACTGGGCAAGGATATCGAAAAGCGGACCCTTTCTGCCGCCCTGAAACTCTGGCTGGAACACCGCGTGTTCGTCTATGCCGGAAGAACCTTTATTCTATAGGTTCAAGATTGTAAGTGTCTGAAGTAGCCTAACACCTACAACCTATAACCTAATACCTTTACGAG
The DNA here is from genome assembly GCA_017503015.1 of Fibrobacter sp. Lineage (NCBI taxonomy): Bacteria > Pseudomonadati > Fibrobacterota > Fibrobacteria > Fibrobacterales > Fibrobacteraceae > Fibrobacter > Fibrobacter sp. Next base: position 4,377 of record JAFVTX010000014.1, read on the forward strand.
GAGAAACAATGTCCGAAGAAATCAAGAATGAAGAAGAGAAGGTTGTTGAAACGCCTGTCGAAACAACGCCAGCAACCGCTGTAGACACCCCGGCGGAAACTCCCGCTGAAGCACCTGCCGCCGAACCGGCTCAGCCTGCCGTTTCCGAAACCCAGCCCCAGATTATCGTCCAGAAGGAACGGGGATTCTCACACTATGTGGGCTTCGCCCTGCTCTGCGTGCTGTGCATCGTATTCTATTTCATTCCGGGCATCGCCATCAGCTTTGCCATAAACCAGATTCCGGGAGTTGCTTTCGGGGCTGTTGCGGCATGGGCCTTGAGCACTATATTCAGCGTCATTGCCTGGTTCATTTTCAAGTTGAAAATCAAAGGGTTCAAGAAATCATTCTACTTCTACATTGGACTGTGCATCGTGGTATTTGCCCTGCTTATAGCTATCGAAGTCCTTACCGAAAATTACAATGTCTTTTCCAGCATCTTTGGCATGCTGATGGGAGCGGAATAATTTCATGAACATCAAAGATCAATTTGTCCATTTTCTTGTAGAATCCGGTGCTCTCAAGTTCGGTGACTTTATCACCAAGAGCGGTCGCGAGACCCCGTATTTCATCAACACCGGAGAATTCCGCACGGGAGCAAGTCTTTCTAAGCTTGCCGAGTACTACGCCAGCACTTTCATGGTTCACTTTGACGGCAAGGCCCAGAACCTTTACGGCCCAGCCTACAAGGGAATTCCCCTGTGCGCTGCTACAGCCATGAAGCTCTCCGACGTCTATGGTCAGAACCTCACCTTCACCTACAACCGCAAAGAAGTGAAGGACCACGGCGAAGGCGGTTCTCTGGTGGGCTACAAGTACACCGAAAAGACCGACGTGGTCATCATCGAAGACGTGATTACCGCAGGCACCAGCGTGAACGAGACCATGCAGGCCCTCTCCAAGATTGAAAACGCCAATGTGGTCGGCCTCTTGATTTCGGTAGACCGCAAGGAAAAACTGGAAAACGGCAAGTCCGCCCTCCAGACCGTGCAAGACGAATACGGCATCGTTGCCCACTCCATCGTGAACATCAACGACATCATCGCGTTCCTCAAAAGCGAAGAGAACCGCAAGGCCATCAACGCCCCCGAAGGAATTCTCGACAAGGTTTACGCCTACCGCGAAAAGTGGGGCGCAAACTAATTAGGTGAAAATGCTCAAGGGAGTCTGGACTTTTGGCCTCTGGTGTATAGTCGCTTGCATCCTTCTTGGTTGCGGCACGCACTACCAGTGGACTAAAAGCCACCCCGCCTACAGGATTCCGCCGCGGGACGACCTTGCGGTCGTCGGAACAGACAAGGCCTTTGTGCTAATCCGTTCTGCCTGGTTTGCCAAGAAGCTGAATATTTCCGCTGACAGCATCCAGACCAGCGTCACCACAGAATGCGCAAAACTTCTGACAGATGAACTGAAAAAACGCTATAGCAGATTGAAGGTCGTGCCCTCAAACCAGCTAGCTGGCCTGCCCGAAGAGAGCCTAAAGCTCGATCAGCGGATTTTCATCAAGGGAAAATTCCCGGAGCAGGGTGTAATGGTGGCCGATTCCAGCGGAAACATTCCCAAGACCATCCTGATTGTCCACGAAGTCATTATAGGGACTGACCTGAGCAGGGAAAACTATTTCGATTACGCCCTTATCCACAACGAAGGTCCAGAAAAGAAGACTTCTAACAACCTGACAGCCATCGCTTCCTATACCCTCTGGGATAACGAAAGGCAACGGGCCCTGTTCAGCGCTGTCGATCAGGTGGAGCGCCCCATCGTAAAAATTTCAATGGGCGACATAGAAGAACTGGTTCGTGACATCGCCACCCAGATACAGCGTAACCTTGACGCAGGAGCGGGCCTATGAAAAAGCTCCTGTATGTTTTGCTGATAGGCCTACTTGCGGTGATTTCCCACGCCAAGGACATCTATTTCGATTCCCATTACACCCTTTGGAAAGATGGCGATATCTTGATTTGGAATGTAGATAAGTCCATCACCATCGACCCCAAGGAATTTTGTCTTTCGCTGAAACGGAACAACACCAGCATCGGTGACCCTAAGTGCCGCATTTTCGGTGAGTGGGAACGTGACTCCGTAGCACTTCGTTATGCAACTTGGCTCGGTTACAATCTGGAACCGGGCACCAAGGCGGAATACCTGAAGGCGAGACACCCCGCCATGATTGCGAAGATTCAAGCACTAGAAGACAAAATCGTGATGTACGTGTCTAAAGTCGAAGGTGTCGTAAGGATAGCTTTGTACGACGAAACAGCAGGTATGCCAAAAATGGCAGGCACGGTGGCTTTTAACAGCGATCCTATCGCCTTGTACGACGACATGGCCAATTCTTTCTTTGATCGTCCTGCCAAGAGACGCCTAACGAAAAAAGAACGTGAAAAGATGGCCACGGAACCCGACGAATACTATCAGGAAACTCCCAATTTCAATGGTTGGATTGGCGTAGGCCTCGGCTATTCACAGGCAAAAATTCCGCTGACCCCCGACAACTGGTACCGAAGCCATATCGACAGCAAGGTCCGCAAGTACCGCGTCACCAAAGATTCCACCAGTCTCTGGAACTTTATTGACGATTCAGATCCGTTTTTAAGCCTTTACGCTGGCGGAACCTGGTACGGCTTTATCGGAGCCGAAATCATCTACCGCTTGGCCAAACATAATGTAAAAACCGACAGCAAGGACACCTCTTACGACGAGCTTGACTATTGGTATTTTTACCAGCACGAAATCGGGCTCAGCATACACCTTTCCAAGACATTCCCCATGAACAAGTGGTTGGACATCACGCCTTTCGTGTTTCTCGGGTTCCAGTACAGTTTCTTTGTAGAAGAAATCGACGTGAAGGACGATGTGAAAAAGCCTTCTGCCGCCTACGAAAAGCGCGTGGAATTTGAGGAAGTCTACAAAGGGGCCCTGGTGGGAATCGGCAGTCAGTTCGTATTTGCCAAGCATTACGGCATAAGCCTGCGCACGGGAATCTCTAGCAGGGGGCGTGACACCTACTCCGACCCCTCCCCCGACGCCGCCGCCGAACCCACGACCATCGGAGGCTCTACCATCGACTGCTTTGTAAGCCTCGGGCTTGAGTACCACTGGGTCCTGTAGCGGCTAAAATTCTACATTTGCACTCTTTGAGTGCATTTAGCTCGGCTCGGTCATGTCAAAACAACAAGTTGTTTTGTCATGACTCTCGCCTTTTGCTAAATTTGTGCCCACTATGAGCGAAGAAATTATCGAAGAGAAAAAAGAGGAAAAAATCAATCCTTTCTTGACGCCGGTCAAGATTATCGAACCGAAGAACAAGCTGCCCGACTACACTTTCGACCAGCTGCCCGACGAACAGAAGAACATCTTGAGAGAACACGGCTGGACGGAGTTGATGCCCGTGCAGCGCAAGACCATCCCCTATATGCTGGCCGCCCGGGACATGCTGGTGCAGTCCAAGACCGGCTCGGGCAAGACCGGGGCCTACGTGCTGCCCCTTCTGCAGGTCATCGTGCGGGACCATCCGTATCCGCAGGCTTTGATTCTTGTGCCGACCCGCGAACTTTGCATCCAAGTGCAAGACGAAATCGAGAAGCTTTCCAAGGGCACGGGCATTAGGTCCGTGGCCATCTTTGGCGGCGTGGCCTACGAACCCCAGCTGAAGGCTCTCCGCGAAGGAGTGCACATCATCGTCGCGACCCCTGGCCGCCTGATGGACCATGTGCAGCGCGGCAACGTGGACTTCTTGGATATTCGCGACCTGGTGCTGGACGAAGCCGACGAAATGCTTTCCATGGGATTCTACCCCGACATGCAGAAGATTCGCCGCTACCTGCCCAAGGCTATTTCCTGCACCATGTTCAGCGCCACCATCCCCCAGACGGTGAAGAGCCTCGCCCGGGAATTCCAGCGCCCCAGCGCCGAATTCCTTTCCCTCAGCTACGACAAGGTGATTGCCAACAACCTGGAGCACCGCTGGTATCCTTGCGACGTGATGGAAAAGGATTCCATGACCATCAAGGTGCTGGAATACTACAATCCCGACAGCTGCATGATTTTCTGCAACAAGAAGAGCGACGTGAGCTATTTGGAGCAGGTGCTTTCGGGCTACGGCTTCCAGGTGGGTGCCTTGAGCGGCGACGTGGCACAGTCCATGCGAGAAAAGACCCTGAACGCCTTCCGCGACAAGAAAATCAAGATTTTGATTTGTACCGACGTGGCCGCCCGCGGAATCGACGTGGACCACGTGACCCACGTGATTGTGTATGACCATCCCGCCGACCACGAAGTGTATGTGCACCGTAGCGGCCGTACCGCCCGTGCGGGCAAGAGCGGACTCTGCATCTCCCTCATCACGCCTGTCGAAGAAATCGAAATCAAGCAGACCGCCGCCGACTTCGGCATCAACTTCATCAAGATGGAAACACCCACCGACGAAGAGATTGCCAAGCGTGTCAGCGACCGCCTGCGTGTTCGCCTTGAGCAGGAACGGCAGCATTTCGGCGGGCAAAAGGCTACCGAACGCATCAGCAGGTTCTTGCCGCTGGTTCGTGAACTGGCAAGCATTCCCGAAGACCAGATGCTGCTGGCATTCTTGCTGGACAAGTACGCGTGGAGAAGGTAGGTTTGTGAAATGGCTAAAATTAAAGTAAAATCTGCAAAAGAAATCGAGCTTATCCGCGATGCGGGAGCTCTTGCCGCCGAGACGCTGATTCTTGCCGGCGAAATGTGCAAGCCCGGCGTTTCCACCCTGGAAATCGACGAGTTCATCGGGGACTACACCAACAAGCACAAGGGCCGCTCCGCCTGCATGGGCTACCACGGCTACCCCCGCTACGCCTGCATCAGCATCAACGAAGTGGTATGCCATGGCATCCCCCGTGCCGATACCATTCTCAAGGACGGCGATATCGTGAACATCGACATCACCACCATCCTTTCGGGCTACCACGGCGATACCTCTGCCATGTTCTGCGTTGGTAAGGTCTCCAGCCTCGCCCAAGAGCTGGTGGACACCGCCAAGTTCTGCATGGAAGAAGGCATCCGCGCTGCCGGCGAACCCAGGGCCCGTTTCTGCGATATCGGCTGTGCCATCCAGGACATCGCCGACGAACACGGTTTCAGCGTGGTAGAAGACTACTGCGGCCACGGCATCGGCCGGGGCTTCCACGAAGAACCTACGGTGCTCCATTTCCGCAACTCCGAGCGCACCCCCTTCATCGAGGTGGGCAACGTGTTCACGGTAGAACCCATGATCAACGTGGGCAAGCCCGGCACCAAGACCCTGAACGACGGCTGGACCGCCGTGACACGCGACGGTTCGCTTTCAGCCCAGTGGGAACACACCATCGTCCGTACCAAAGACGGGGTGGAAATTTTGACGCTGCCTCGCTAGGGGGAACATGTCCCTTCTCGGAAACATACGCGACAAGGCCGTCGAGAAATTCGTGCGTAACCACGAGATGGTGAAGCGTTTCGGTGACGTGCAGTCCATTTCCATCGATTCGGACATGGGCACCGCCGACGTGGCCGTGCTCCTGCACGGAGAAGACAGGCCCATCAAGTTCCGCGGGTACTACTCCTTCGAAGACGGCGATACCGGCACCGACATCGTCATCCGGAAAATCACCTGCGAAAGGGAATGGATTGACACTGCCCTCTCTATGTGGGTAAACGTCAAGAACTACCGCTACACCCTCCCCGGCCTGGCAGGTAGCATCGCAAAGATTGTGTTCTAGGGCGTTCCCCGCTGGCGCGGGTCGGGCTGTCGCGGTATCGCGAATCAAGTTCCCTGAGCCTGCCGATATACGATACTTGGCAACTTGTTGCCTTAGTAGAGTTGGGTTCGAAGGAACAGGATTGATTCGCGTCCGTTCAGCTTCGGCTCCTTACAGTCACCGAATCCGAACCCTTCGGGCTTCCATCCCTAACGCAAATGCTACATTTTTGATCCTAAATTAATGGTTTCTATTAAGCTTGAAACAATACTTGTTGGAAACAAGCCATAGGCAACCAGAATGACCGCTGTTGAAACAATTAAGATGGTGGGAATAATTCCTAACCCAAGAAGTAAGAAAACGCACAAGCTCCACTTCTTTGAAAATTGCATTGGCTCTATTTTTCTCCGACTAACAGTCCCAAAAACTTCCGAAACCAATTGTGCGGCGGTGAATTTATTTCTGCCAAATATAAATTTATTCTGAATAACAGCGAGAATCCGCATGATATACTTAATAATACAGACAATCGAAATAACAATGAGTGCAAAAAACGATATGGAATACAGCCATCCGCCAACCGATATTTCTTGGAAGCGCAATCCAAACAATTGCGTTGATGAAAAAAGGGTGGATGTTACAAGAAGAGCGACAAAGAAGATAAAGTACCGCATCAAACCATCGGATTGAACTTCTGTTTTCGCTCGTTCCCAGTCATATTTTAGATTATGGGACATACCTTCTTCAAAGCATACAAGAAGTTCGTTTAAATTTTTTGTATCCGTTTCAAAGTCTACATCTTTGAAACAAGATTCTCTTTTATCCGCATTACAAGAGTCTTCTAAAGCGACTAGTTTATCCAAAATTTTCATCAAAATACAGTCATTTTCGTCATTCAAATTTAATCGTATTTCAAAGAAAGTGACCGCTTCTGCTGCTGAATAAAAAACAATCCCGTTGGTTTCTTTGCTATTGACATCATTACCCTTGGACCAAAATCTTTTCTTGTTTTCAAAATATCGTCTCAAAGCCACCGTTGCACCACGTAAATCATCACGCCATTTCTTGCGTTCCTGGGTGATATTTTCGATGGCATTCTTTTTGTCAGCGGTAGACTTTGTGATAAACGCCGTTATTAAAGTAATTGCTGCTCCCGAAAACAACGCTAATATCGTTTGTTCATCCATAAGATTCTTTCCTTACTCAGAATCCTTTACACAACGGACGGAGAATGCGAACCTCTTGATGTAGTCGTTCTGGCTCGCAAGGTCGTAATGGTCGCCCAGGAACACACCGTAGGCGTTGCTGCTATAGTATTCAGTAGCACTCCAGAAGTAGGCATTGGTGATTCCGCCGTCGAAGGAGCCCCCGTAGCGGCCAGCGGGCCGTGCGGAAAAGCCGTAATCGTCTGTTCCGTTGCCATTATGATACCAACCCGTCTTTGACTTGAGCATTTTTCCAGCCGTAGAATCTCCACCCACCGCAGTAAAAAGCGATTCAAATTCATTTTTTGTTGGCAAATGCCAACCCTCGGGGCAAATTCCACGAACAGGATAAGTCGGTGAGCAAGTTTTTCCATAACCGCAATTTTTTCCATTGGTGCTAAAAGTCCCTGCACTATCCATAGCGGCAGCCCATGTATAGAGTCTGCCATATTTTGTACAGCTATCCAAACGGTTTATGTAGCACCAGCTTCGTCCTTCCATACCGGGATAATTAATGGAATCCGCATAGTTAAGATTTTCAGCCATCCAGGTCTGAGAACCGATGATAACGGTTTTATAGGATTTCAAGTCTCTTTCATCAATCAACAAACTACCATACACAATATACATCTCAACAGAACCCGTCCACGCGCCGTTTTTGCAAGCATAAACGGAATCACGTCCTTCGTATATTTGTTTTCTAATTACATCATTTTCTGTATAACTTACGCATCCCTTATTCAACGAAACTTCCATTTCATTAACCGTTCTAAACACACCAGTATCACACACATACTTATTTTCAGCAACAACTTCGCCACCTACAATAGAACCATCTTCATAGCAAGTTTTTCCGTATGTGTCATATTCCAGCACAGTAGCCGTCTCCCAACTCCCTGACTTACAGATATAAAACACATCGTTCAACTTTTCGACAACTCCGCTGTTTGAAGCGGTGCAATATCCAAGGCCATATTCTTCAGCGGTTATCTGCTTCCAAGCCTTATTTTCGCAGATGTAATACTTACCACTCTGAATATGCTTTTCGTCACTTCTGCTAGCGACACAAGCACCGAACTCATATTCCATATCATTTGCCGTAGCACGCCACGCCCCATCTGTATAGGTATAATGGTTTGACGAAATCACCGAACCAGGCTTCATTTCGCCCTCAGTCCCTGCGGTCCACTGATAAGTGTCATACTCTAGGGCCGTAGACAACACCCATCCACCTGATTTACAGGTGTAATATTTATTGCCAGACTTACCAACTTCATTTAGTCGGCTGGTTACACACGCTCCGAGATTATTTTCTATCTCATTGGCACTTGCTCGCCATGCCCCATTCTCATAGACATAGAACTTGTCCTGGTTCACCTTGCCCACCCGAACTTCACCTTCTTCGCCAACACCAAATCCGTCGGTGTCATATTCCAGCACAGTTGCCTTGCGCCAGTTCTTGTTGTCACAGATAAAATACGTAGTATCGATTTTACTAATCTCGCCATTACGGCTGACAGTACAAAGCCCTAAGGCAGTCTCATTCTTCGCAACCGTCCACTTGCCGTCTTCAAACACGTAATAGGCTTCGGTCACGTCACCCTTCTTGACTTCGCCCTCTTCGCCATCGGTCCACTCGTAGGTATCCTTCTCGAAATCGGTCGCCTTCTGCCAACTGGTCACCTTACAGATGTAGTGGACATTGTAGTTCTTGCTCTTTGAGTTCTTGTTTTGCGCAATTACGCCGGACCTTGTCGCAGAGCAGCCGCCCAGTTCGTAGGCATTGTTCCAGTAAATGGTCAGGTAGTTTTCGTAGTCGGGAATGTCCAGGATGTTCCAGCTCTTTACGTTCGCACGGACCGAACCGCCATCAAAACTTTCCGCCCAGTCCGCCATATCAGCCTTCATCTGCCCGTCGTCCCACTCTCCGTCTTCCGCCAGGTCGCTCTTGAAACTATTAATCGCATTTTGGATTTCGGCTTCGCTCCTGTCGCCAATGAAAAGCAACGAAATCGCCATCAGGGTGGCATTATCCGCATAATTTTTGCTAGTCGAAGGCACGAACGTCTTCAGGTCTTCGGAATACTCCACCGAAGTGGCAAAACCGAACGCCGTCATAATTTCGTAATCCGCCTGTTTCTTGGCCGCATATACGCTGTAGCCCTTGTTCACGAGTTTTACCGCACGGTCGTATTCTAGATGGGTAAGCAGGTTGATGTTCACTTCGGTGCGTTTGCTCAAGTCAGTCAACACGCGGAGCGTCATAGAATCCTTGGAATATTCGCCACTGACTTCGTTACGCCACAAGCCACGGACTTCAAGTACCGCGTAAGGATAAACAAGATTCACCTTCGGAATCACAAAGTCGCCCTTGTTGCTGGAAATCTCGTCGATGTATTCGCGGCCCGTGTAGGTCAGAGCGTCGTCGTGCAAAAGGACTTCGCGGAGCGTCAGGGGCGAATCGAACTTGAAAGGACCCTTCTGCGCCGCACCCAAAATGGACGCGTTCTTCACGATATAGCCGTCGGCGGTCTCGGGCATCCACTTTACGGAATCGCATTTGAAGAAGACGGAATCCTTCTTGACCAAAATGCGCTGCTTGGCGTTGCCTGCGTGGCATTGAGGCAAGTTTTCCTTGGCGGGAACGATGTCGTAACCCAGGTAGGTATCGTCCTTTGCCCAGCCATTTGCCTTGCAGGTATAATAGGTGGAATCCGCTAGTACCAAGGCACGTAGGCCGATGGCGCCGGAATCGCAGGTGGCAAGTTTGTCTTTTGACTGCACTTCGATGTAGGACTCGCGAACCGAAGAACTGGAGCCGTTGCCGCTTAACGGGTCGTCCACAGCGGAACTGCTAGATTCCGGGTCGTTGCCCGGAATGACGCTGGAGGAAGATTCGTCATTCTTGCGCCCCTCTTCGTCATTCTCGCGGATGCGAGAATCTGTGGAATCTATGTTAACCCACTTTCCACTTAGGCAAACATAATCAGCTTTTTCATCTTTAACAAAGACGGTGTCGCCATCGAATTCACTGGTGCAGTCGCCCAGGCTGTAGATGGAGGAAACAACCTCTACCTTGTTGGGAGCGTCGGCATCGCTGCCGCTATCTCCGCAGGCGGCGAGAATTGCCATGGATCCTATCGCCACTACGTGGCTCCAGGATGACGTTAAACGCGAGATAGTCCCTTTTTGCATAGAGCCTCCTTGGGCGACATGTTTTTGCCTGCCTTGGAATGCCCTGATTTCGGTTCAGCCTTTTTTTGAACTTTCCACAAAAAAAGCGTGAGCCGTTGTCAGTGCAATCCTATCTGAGGCTCTGGAATGCCTATACCCGAAAAGCACAAACGACCCACGCCCACTGGGGCGTGAACATTTGCCACTTAAACTCAGGTATTAGAAATTTTCCAGATTTCAGATAGAGTTCAAGAGCAACGCTCAAACTATGTCAAACCAGTCTATAAACTTATAAGTCCCTCTCCAGAAATCAACGAACCGCCAGCCGCGCAAGTCCAGTCTGCACAACAAAACACATCGCCAAATTCCGCGACATTACATGAATAAATATATCATAAAAAAGGGCGAAAAGCACAAGAAAAAAGCTATTTCTCCCAAAAACAACCCTAGATTCTATCGGCCCCTTCGGGGCCTCCAGAATGACAGAAGGACAAGCGGGGCTTATGACCTTCCGAATAAAGCCTACAGTCCCGTTACCAGGCCACCGATTTGGCGGGCCAGGTAGGTGGCGTAGTTGTCGGTCATGCCGCTCACAAAGTCCAGCACCTGGTGGTAGGCCTCGGCGGTAGTGACGCTCTGGCCAATCTTGGCGTTGCCAATCAGCCGCACGATTCGGCTTGCCCGGTAGGAGCTCTTCACGTTCACCCGGTAGTCATGAACACCGCTGATAAAGGCATCCAGCACGGTGCTCAGGGTGGTGTAGCTCCCCACTTCCAGTTCGGTCTTGCGGCGGTCGGGGTAAATGCGTTCACGGCCCAGGCGCTTGGCGATAAAGATTCCCCGCATGGCATCGGAACGGGACAGGTCTATCAGGTGCTTGTCCAGAGTGCCTTCCATAATCTGCTCGTAATTATTGGCAAAGACCACCGCCACATCGTCGATGAGGTTCTGGATGGCCTTGCCGCGAACGCTGGAGAGGAAGTCCCTGAAGTTCTGGCCGTTCTCTTCGTATTCCTTGTCGATGTTGATGTCCGGACCGCAGAGGTAGCTGAACATGTCGCGGACATCGGCAAAGGTAAGGATGCCCAGCTCGATGGCGTCTTCTACGTCGAGAATGGAATAGCAGATGTCGTCGGCGGCTTCCATCAGGTAAACCAGGGGGTGCCTCACCCACTTCCCGTTCCCGATTTCGGGGAGCCCGAGAATTTCCGCTGTGGTCCTGTACAAATCCGCCTCGGTAGAGAACAAGCTGGTGGGGTGACCGTAGCAGGCCAGAGACGGGTACTTGATCATGGCCCCGATGGTGGCGTAGGTCAGCCGCATGCCGCCATCCAGAAAGTGGTATTCCAGCTTGGAGAGAATGCGGTGGCCCTGGGCGTTTCCGTCAAAGTTCTCGAAGTCCGCCAGTTCCTTGTCGGTCATGTCCTTCAGAGGGTCGGAATTGCGGTTCTTGCGGAACCATTCGCGAATGGCGGACTCCCCCGCGTGCCCAAAGGGCGGGTTTCCGATGTCGTGGGCCAGGCAAGCTGACTGGACGATAGTTCCAAAGTGGTACTCGTTGATGCTCTTGGGCAGGTACTTCTTGATCAGGTGATAAACCGTCACCGCAAGGCTTCGGCCCACGCTGGCCACCTCGATACTGTGGGTCAGGCGGCTGTGCACGTGGTCGTTTACGGAGAAGGGATGGACCTGGGTCTTGCGGCCCAGCCTGCGGAACGCCGTCGAAAAAACGATGCGGTCAAAGTCCCTATGAAAGTCCGAACGGTTGGGGTCACGGTCTGCGGGGTGACCATAGCGGGTAGCCGAAAGAAGAGTTTCCCAGTTCAGCATCAGAATACCACCAGGTCGTTCTTGTGAATCAGTTCGTCGGGCACGGAACTGCCCAAAATCTCGTGGACTTCCCGAGTCTTTTTGCGGAGCACCAACTTCAGCGTTTCGCTGTCAAAACCTGCCACGCCGCGGGCAATTACCGTTCCGGATTCGTCCAGAACTTCGATCAAGTCGCCCTTGTCAAAGTGCTTCTTGACCGCAAGCACACCTACAGGAAGCAGGCTGGAATGCTTTTCGCGCAGAGCCTTGGAGCCGCCCTCGTCCACCACCACGCTTCCGCGGGGGGTGGTAATAAAGCGGAGCCAACGCTGGCGGCTGTTCAGCTTGTTCTTGGAACCGGCAAAGAACGTGCCCACCGCATTTTCAAGGACCACCTGATGGGGCAACACCTTCATGCCGTTGGCCAGAAACGCGTTCGCGCCGCTCCGGGTCACGTTACGGATAGAATCCAGCTTGCTACGCATGCCGCCGGTACTGACCGCAGAACCCGCCTCGCCGGGCTTGCCTGCCAGGGCGAGAATGGCCGGGGTAATTTCGGGAACAAAGCGCAACAGGCGGGCGTCGGGATTCTTTTTCGGGTTGTCGTCGAAAAGTCCATCTTCGTCGGTGAATATCAGGAGCAAATCGGCATCCAAGAACAGGGCTACGTCGCTAGAAAGCTTGTCGTTGTCCCCCACCTTGATTTCGGCCACCGCCAGGGAGTCGTTCTCGTTGATGATGGGAACAATCTTGCGGGCAAGCATGGCCTTGATGGTGTTCTGCAAATTCTTATAGCGCGTGCGGTCCCGGAAGTCGTCTGCCGAAAGGAGAATCTGGCCCACGGAAAGATCCACCCAGCGGAACATCTCCCGGTAGGCATACATCAGGTCGATTTGCCCCACGGCGGCACAGGCCTGCTTCTCGGCCATGTTGGTGGGCTTTTCCTTGTAGCCCAGTTCCGCCATGCCCGTTCCCACGGCACCGCTGGTGACAATCACCACTTCCTTGCCCGCTTCTATCAGGCGGGAAACAGAATCGGCAAGCTTCTGGATGTAACGGCTGCGGACACCGCCCTTGGCGCTGTCCACCAGAATTCGGGAACCGATCTTTACAACAATGCGGCGGGATTCATTCAGGATGTTCTTACGAAGTTCACTCATAGGATAGGGGCTAGGATTTAGGGGCTAGGAGTTAGGATAGTTGGACTCAAGAGGCGTCATCCTCGCGCAGGCGAGGATCCGCTTGATAACAGCAAGCAGATGTTCGCCTTCGCGAACATGACGAAGAAGAATTGCATACATGACGAAAATGCACCAGTTTTACATTACACATTTCACACTACACATTCCACACTAGTCATTACACATACTTCATAAATTTCTTACCGGCAGACCAAAAGACGGATGGCGTCCAGGCGGAGTTGCGGGGTGGAAACAATCTTGCGGCGTTCCGTCACGTTCTTTTTCATCTGCTGCAAGGCCGTGAAGCTTCCGCCGTGGCCGCGCATCAGCATCAGGTGGTTCATGCGCTGGTATTCCTGCTCGGTGCGTTTTTCCACCAGGTCGGCGGCCTTTTCGGCATATTCCTTCGCCATGGCGTTGATGGACTGGCGGGCAAAGCCAAGACCTTCCTTGGCAAAGAACCTGAGGGTCGCATCGACGGCCTTGTTCCCGCGAGGCACAGCCACATCCCTGAGGCTTGCCGTCTTCAGATTCTCGAGAACAGAAGACATGTCCTTGCCAGTAGGGTCAATCAAGGCAGATGCATAGCAGGGTCCAACGATATCGGACATGCCCCACTCCTCGGGCACGGGCAGTTCCACTACAAAGTTGTACTGCATCATGAGCCCGCGCAGGCCGGAATCCTGCCAAATGGAGCAGGCCACCGTACCGTGGTTCACGCCGGTCTCGTAGTCGATAACGCCCTGGGCCAACGGGTGTTCCAGGCTCACAAAATCCACCTCGTCGTGAATCATGGCCACCTTGCGGTCGAAGGTCACCGTAAGGGAGATGGCATCGGAACCCTGTTCCTCGTCTTCGCTCTGAGCGGCCATCATGGCGCGAGTGGGCATACCGGGAACCGTACCCGCTTCGATCTGGGGACCCATGGTAATCACGGAACAGCCGGCAATGGCGCTGGGTTCAATGTCCAGCCCACGAGCCTTCAGGGAATCCAGCAGCAAGTCCTTCATCTCCGGCTCGGCGTCAATCTTCTCGATAGCGTCGGTAATCTCCTTCGCCTTTTCCGGGTTGCGGGAGTTGAACTCCAGCAGGCGGTCACGACCCTTCTCGATTTTCTTGCGCATCTGTTCGGAATCTTTCTGAACCGCGGGAATGACCTTGGCCATAAAGTTTTCCATGCTGTTCAGAGGATCCGCCAAGGCTTCAATCAGGCTGTCCGTATATTTGAGGAATAGCTCGCCGCCGCCCATCAGGGGCGCGCCAAAGGCGTTCAGGCCTTCGTCGTACCAGCGGAACATCACCTCCTGGCCGGAGCCCTTCACGTAGGGCACATGCACGTAGATGTCCTTGGTCTGGCCGATACGGTCCAGACGGCCGATGCGCTGTTCTACCAGGGCCGCATCCAAAGGCAAGTCGAAAAGAATCAAATGATGGGAGAACTGGAAGTTGCGGCCTTCGGCTCCGATTTCAGAAGCGATAAGGATGTTCGCCCCGTTGGGCTTGCTAAAATTCGCAGCCGCCTTGTCGCGAGCCAAAATGCTCATGCCTTCGCTAAACACGGCGAGTCCACCCTCGCCCAGGTATTCCGTAAGCACGGTCTTAAGGGCCATCAAAACAGATTCGCTTTCGCAAATCAAGAGAATCTTGTCTTTCTGGTGCTTTTTCAGGAATCCCTTGAGCCAGACAATGCGTTCGTCCTTGTCCCAGGCGTCGGAATACTGGGTACAGAGAAGACCGTTCTCCTGAATGTCCGTGGTCAGGTCGTCACCAGTCGCCCCTTCTTCCATGTAGAGGTATTTCTGGGCGGCAATTTCCACCATGTCCCGGTATTCTGGATTGGGTTCCAGCGGAATGGCATCCAAGATGCGTTTCGGGAAACCGCCCACGCCCTTGCGGGTGTTTCTGAACACCACGGAACCTGTACCCATGGCATCTACAATCCGGCGAATCCACTCCCCTGCCGTCAAAAACTTGGAACTTTCCTGCTCCAGCCAGGGGCGAATCTTGGAATTCTTGGGAACGGCCTCGTAAAGGTCGTCCCAGCTCATCTGGTGGTTCGGGTCTGTGGGAATCTTCTTGAGGTCGTTTACCAGCTTGTTGTAGGCCTCTTGGTCGGCGATAAATTCCTTGTAGTCCGTGAATCGGGTAGGGTCCAACATCTTGAGACGGTTGAACTGGGACTCCGGATTGAGCTGCAGAGGCGTTCCCGTCAAAAGCAGCAGGCCCTTGGTCTTTTTGGAAATGGCGTTTACCAGCGTGTATTCTCGGCTGGTAAAGCCGTCTTCGCAGACCAGGTGGTGGGCCTCGTCTACGATGGTCATGTCCCAGTCAATCTTGAGCAGGTCTTCGATCAGAGCGACCTGCTTGATGAGAAGCTCCACAGAAACGATAAAGTTGTTGCCCCGCATAAAGGGGTTGGGCTTAGCCTCGTCCTTTTCTACGTTCACGAAAATGCTCTGCATGTAACCGTCGTCCACCAGGGTGAACAGCTGGTTGAAGCGACGCTTCATTTCTACCATCCACTGGTGTTTCAGGGTATCTGGAACGAGAATCAAGGTCTTTTCGATACGGCCACGGGCTTTGAGGGCATGCCAAATCATGCCCGCCTCGATGGTCTTGCCCAGGCCCACCTCGTCAGAAAGCATGAGCCTCGGGAGTGCCGTGCTGGAGCAGGCCCTATAGCACAGGTAATACTGGTGAGGAATCTTATCGACACGGGGCCCAATCATGCCACGCACCGGAGAGGATTGCCACTTGCAGCTTAAAGCCAGGGCTCGGCTACGGCGGTCAAAAGCCTTGGAAGAAACGTCACCCTGGGAATTACCACCGTAGATACCGTCGGCCCCCACATTGGAAAGGGCCTTGAACAGGTCAACAACGCGGGCCCCCTGTTTTGCCACCAGGTCCGATTCCTTGATTTCCTTGCCACCACGACCAACATAGACAACGACGCCCGCTGATTCCCGGAGGGATTCGATAACGAAGGACGCTCCCTTCTCGCTTTTGGCGGTCTCTCCCGGATTCAATACGAAACGCTCGACGGGAGCGCTATCCGTGCGGTAAATTCGAGTCTGGTTTAAAAGGGGAAAGCGGAAGACGACGTTGCGGCCCTGCAATTCCGAAACAATACCGAGACCCAAGTCCGGCTCCGATCGGCTCACATAACGCTGGCCAGGCACAAATATATTCATAGCACCCAAATCTAGAATTTTTTTAGCGTTCATTGTTGTTGTTTTAGGTCGAAAAGAACAGAAATCGGCCCTAAATAACATCGATTTTTTTTCTAGATTTGTAAAGGATATGTCATGGTTTTTTATAGATGAATCCATCACCGAGGGTGAAAGGCGGCAGGGCCCCTATACCCTGGACGAGATTCTCGGTTTTGTAGAAGCAAAAAAGATTACGGACGACACCCTGGTCTGGCATTCCGGCGAAGAAAGCTGGAAGCCCTGGAAGGACACCCTGGAGGCAAAAACACACGCCTCCAGAGAAGACGCCCTGCAAGACGCCATCGAACAGCTCTTGAAGCAGACCCAGACCGGAAAGCATTACGCCGGATTTTTCGTGCGGCTGGTAGCCTATATCATCGACAACTTTATCGTTGGGCTGTTCGGCGGAATCGTGCTGTTCATCATGAGCCGAACACATTCCATAGACCTGGACAAAATCCAGGGCCTTGCGGCAGCTTTCCTTGACGACCCCACCTCTGCAGAAGCCATGAATAACCTTTTCAATGCCCCCGGAATGTGGGAATTCATGCTGATTTGCTCTATCCTCCAGGCTATCTACTTTATCTTTTTTACCGGAAAATTTTCTGCCACGCCGGGCAAGATGCTCCTTAAAATCCGCATTGAATCGGCCCAAGGCGAAAAACTCAGCTGGGTGCTTTCTTGTGTGCGCTACATGGCGAGCATTTTTACACAGTTTACACTTACCTTGTACGGGCTCGGCTACCTGATCGTATGCATTGATCCCAAGCGCAGGGCGCTCCACGACTGGATTGCACGAACCCGCGTTGTTTACAAGGACTAGGAGATTTGTATGTACCGTTTTGAAGTCCATCAAGTAAAGAAACCTCTGGAAGGCGAAGTAGAAATTTCTGGAGCGAAAAACGCCGTGCTGGCGGTGATGGCGGCAGCACTCCTCGCCGATGGCGTTTCCGAAATCACCAACGTCCCCCACCTGAAAGACATGAAGACCATGAGCGATGTGCTCAGGGTCATCGGCTGCCATATAAGCGGTGAAGCCCATGTGTTAAAAATTGACACCCGCCAGGCAGACCACCTGGAAGCTCCCTACGAACTGGTAAAGACCATGCGCGCAAGCTTCTACGTGCTGGGGCCTCTGGTGGCCAGGTTTGGACGCTGCCGCGTGTCGCTGCCCGGAGGATGTGCCTGGGGGCCCCGTCCTGTGGACTTGCACCTGAAAGGCCTCGAGGCACTGGGCGCAAAGATTACCCTTACCCGCGGCTATGTGGAAGCCACCTGCGAAGGGCGGCTCCCCGGCGGAAACTTCAACTTCCCCATTTCCAGCGTTGGCGCCACGGTGAACGTGCTGATGGCCGCCACCCTCGCCAAGGGCACCAGCGTGCTCCAGAATGCGGCGCTGGAACCGGAGATTGACAACCTGGTGGATTTTCTGGTGTCTATGGGTGCAAAAATCCAGGGCCGCGGCACACGAACCCTCACCGTGCAGGGCGTAGAAAGCCTGCGCCCCGGCAAGTGCTTTACCATTCCCGACCGTATCGAGGCAGGCACGTTCCTGTGCGGAGCGGCCATCACCCGTGGCTGCGTCAAGGTGAACAAAATTATTCCCGAACACATCGCCTCTACCCTGGACGTTTTCCGTGAAATGGGCTGCAAGGTGGATGTAGGACCCGACTGGGCCCAGGTAGATGCCCGTGGTATGGAGCTGAAGCCTATCAGCATATCGACGCTACCCTTCCCGGGATTCCCCACCGACATGCAGGCACCCCTCATGGCCACCCTGGTCTCCGTGCCCGGCAACAGCCTGATTCAGGACACCGTCTACAACGACAGATTCAAGCATGTGGCAGAACTGGAACGCCTGGGCGCAAATATCCAGATCAACGGGAACACCGCCACCATCAAGGGCGGCACGCCTCTCGAAGGCACCGAAATCATGGGCTCTGACTTGCGGGCCACGGCGGCCCTAGTGCTTGCGGCCCTCATTGCCGATGGCGAAAGCACAGTAAGCCGCGTGTACCATCTGGACCGCGGTTACGAAGATTTCGAAGCCAAGATGGCAAAGCTGGGCGCCACCGTTATCCGCCACAGCGACGACGAAGAAATGGAATAGACTACAGGGCTATCTGCCCATTGGCTTTCCGCCCCTGGGAGGTGGATTCGGCCTGTCACCCATGGGTTCCCTGTCATTGAAATCAGGGCGACCGCTTCCACGATTGGGGTCAAACATCTCCCTTTCGCGGGGCTGGTTTTTCGGGAATTCCCCTTCGAAACGGGGCCTTTCGTCACGGTTTTTCAGTCCGTTTTGACGCATCTCGCTACGTTCGGACAGCGAGGATTCGCGAAGCTTGGAAAGAATCTGTTCCCTGGCCTGCTTGCGTTCTTCGCGCATGCGTTGCCAGTCTGCACGCTCCTGCTGGCTTAAACCCGGGGTTTCCTTGGAGAATTCCTGTTTTTCGGCAGGGGTCGGAACGTAAGATTCAGGTGCAGAGGATTCGCCGGCGGCAAAAGAGAATGCCGTCGCGAGAAGAATCGTAGATATGAATTTAGTCTTGTTCATACCCATAGATTTGCAAATTCCGTGCCAAAGTTCCATATTGACCTCTCGTCTCACTTAAAGTCTTCCTTTTTCATTCCCAGCCGTTCCATGATTTCTCGCAGGACCTTGCGGTCAATGCCGAGAATGGTAGCCGCCAAGGTCAAGTTCGCGTTGGAGTCCCGCAGGGCGTTACCGATGACTTCACGCTCAACGGCCTCTCGCGCCTCTTTCAGCGTCCTGGGCGATTCCTTCGCGTCTTTCTGGATAGTTTCAAGACCCAAGTCCGCCGGCTGTATCACACCGTGAACCGCCTGGACAAGCGCCTTCTGGATTTTATTTTCCAGTTCACGGACGTTTCCCGGCCAGTGGTAGCTGAGCAGGGCCTTTTCGGCATTGCGGCTGAGCTTGAACTTGCCTCGCCCATACTCCGCGCCGTAGCGTTTCAAGAATTCCTCGGCCAAGAGCACCACGTCTTGCCCCCGTTCACGGAGAGGCGGCACCTGGATTGGCATGACCTGAATGCGGAAATACAGATCTTCGCGGAACTTTTTCTCTTTAACGGCCTCTTCCAGGTCCACATGGGTGGCAGAAATCACCCGCACGTTCACGGGAATTTCCCGGTTGTCGCCTACGCGGGTAATGTGCTTTTCTTGCAGGGCCCGCAAAAGCTTCACCTGCATGTTCAGGGGCAGTTCTCCGATTTCATCCAGAAAGATGGTTCCACCGTCGGCTTCTTCGAAATACCCCTTCCGGTTATCGACGGCTCCCGTAAACGAACCCTTGGCATGCCCGAACAGCAGGGATTCTATCAAGTATTCCGGAATGGCTCCGCAATTCACCGCAATGAAAGGCTTGTCGCATCTGGGACTGTGGTTGTGCAGGTAGCGGGCAAAGACCTCTTTGCCCGTGCCCGTCTCCCCGCGGATAATGACCGGCAGGGGCAGGGGCGCCAAACGATCCGCCAGGGCTACAAGGTCTTCCATGACCTTCGACGAATAGACGATGCCGTCTTTGCGGACCACGTTCTTGAGCACGTCCAGAGATTCCTTGTCCCGCAGGCGGTCAAAGGCAGCAAAGGTAATCTTTTCGCAGACCGTAACAAAGGAATCGAACAGCTTGCTGTCGGCCTCCGTAAATGGTTCCGTACGTGCGGCCCGCTGCAAATACAGGTACCCTGATTCGGAATCGGGAGTCCGGAAAGGCGAAACCATGATGCTTGTCAGCTGGTTCTGCACAATGGACTTGGAAAGGTCTGCCGAATCGTCGTCCAACTGGTTCCAGACGATGGCACGGTTCTCGCTCTTGGCGTGCCGAACCGCAGAAATAGAAATGGAGACCTTTTCCGGGTCCGAAAAATGGAGAGGGACTTCGCCGCCAATATCCAAGACGGCAGCGTCTGCATTCAGGACTTCGCGGGCAATATTCAGTATTTTCGGGAAAAGGGTATCCGGCTCCTGTTCGTCCAGGAGAATCTTGACCACGTCAAGCATTTTCTCTGTGGCCACAAGGGAATCCGGATTCATCATTCACCTTCCTCGGGTTTCAATCGTTCCAGCACGCCTTCCAGGTTCGGCATTTCCACCGAATCGGGAGCGGCCTGCATCTGGCTATCCCTGGTCTTTTGCATCAGGAGCGCCCCTGTTTCATCTACAGAGGTTTCGCTCCTGCCAAAGAACGCAAGGGCGACCAGAGCCAACACAATCAAAATAAATAGACAAGCCCCAAAATAAAAGCCTTTTTTGCCCTTTTTCGGAGAAATTCCCGAATTCAAGAAGGGCAAATCCGCTTTTTCGAGAGTTTTTGTCTCGTTTTTTTGCAAAATCTCGGAAATTCTTTGGCCAAAATTTTCCAAGACGCGGGCCAGCTGAACCCCTACACCGCCATGCTTTTCTAGGGCGATTTCCAGCAGTTCGTCCAGCTCTTCCAGGTCTTCTAGGCGGGCATCTGGACTGGGCTGTAGAAGCCCTTTCCAGAGAGGTTCCAGCAGGGACAAGTCTTCGGGAGAAAGGCCGACTTTTTTCGCCTGGATTTTTTCCAGAAGGGAAAGCCCGATTTTTTCGGGACCCAGGTTTTCCATAGCCCCGCGAATTTCTTCGAAGGTTTCGCCTTCAAGCAACGGTTCTCCTGCAACCCAGAAGTACAGCAACGCCCCAAGGCTGAACAGGTCCGACTTTTCGGAGGGGGCAGCTCCCGAAAACCGCTCAGGAGCAGAATAATGCAACGCACCCGGCCCGACGATTCCAAAGTCCATCAGTACAGGAGACGCTGAACGGTCAAAGAAAACGTTGGAAGGATTGATGTCCCCGTGGGAAATCCCCGCCCCGCGCAAGGCCTGCAGGGCCGCCACAATTTTCCGTAAGGAATGGAGGGCCACGCCAAGGGGCATAGGGGAAAGCTCTTTCGAGGAAACACCATCGACATAGTCATAGACGATGTAGGGCCTCCCCTCCACCGCTCCCGATTCCAGGATGCGGTAAACTCCAGGCACGTTCAGCTTCTGGAGTTTTTCGATAACCGAAGCGTCATAAGAAACGCCTGCATTGTACCATTTAAAGCTGTAGGTCCTGGAAGACTCTCCCTGGACCTTGTAAATGCAAGCCTCGCCGCCCTGGTGAATAAAGCTTGCCGATGTAAAGGAACGGACCAATTCCATCTACAGCTTTCCCGATTCTATCATGGACTTGAGGGAATCTTCGGCGACGGCGGTCCAGTGCCTGAGCGCCCTGCTGGTCGAATCCCGCTGGAGGCCCATGGACCAGATGTCCCAGGCCGCCGGAACGTCTCCCTCGTTCCAGTACAGGTTCCCAAGGTTCACGTAGGCCGATACAAAGGTGGAATCCCTGGTGATGGTATAGATGTAAATGTCCTTGGCTTCGTCCGTGCGGCCCAGGTTTTCAAAGATGAGGGCCTTCAGGTTGAAGCTGTAGAAATTGCTGGAGTCAAGCGCAATGGAGCGGTCCAGCAAAGGGAGCACGTTGGCCCTGGAATTTTCGGACAGCGTCGCCCGCGAAAGGTAGAACAGACTGTTGGAATAGGCCTCGCGAATCGAAGCCGTGCTATCGACGTTCCAGAGAATCCGGAACTCGGCAACCGTGCGCTCCCAAAGCGGAAGCGTCTGTCCATCCAGTTTCTCTTTTTCTTCGGCG
Organism: Fibrobacter sp.; assembly: GCA_017503015.1. Classification (NCBI taxonomy): domain Bacteria; kingdom Pseudomonadati; phylum Fibrobacterota; class Fibrobacteria; order Fibrobacterales; family Fibrobacteraceae; genus Fibrobacter; species Fibrobacter sp. The sequence goes on from JAFVTX010000014.1 coordinate 26,384, forward strand.
ATGGCGTAATACGAAAGGGCCAGTCCGTAGCGGGCATCCCTGTCCAGGGGATTATCGTCTAGCGCTTTTGAAAAATTGACAACGGCACGGTCAAAGTCGCCTATTCGCAAGGCGTCGTTCCCGCGGGAAACGGTATCGCCCCTGCAGGCAAAAAGAAAAAACGCCGAAAAAAGGAGAACGGCTATTGCAAATGACCTACGAGCCATGCTACCAATATATAAAAAATTCGTCGAAAAAGTCCTTGAGTACACGAAAAGTCCCGGAGGGGCAACCTCCAGGACTTCCGTGATGTCATTAGCTTGGGGATAGGGTTTGCTTTTCAAGACATCACTTATAATAGTAGGTCATGCCGTTGGCCAGTTCCACCGTGCTCATGGAACTTACGTCTACAGAAGAAACGCTGGACCCTACGTCGTTGCTGAACACGATCATGCTGCCCGAGACGCTAGGCTTGAAGGCCGCCTTGTTCGAGCCGTAGGCCGTGCCCGCCGTGAAGGAGACGGAGTTGCAGTTCACCATGCTTTCGGTCTGGCTCCCGAAACCGAGCAGGACACCGCCCGTCACAGAAATCCCGGAATCCGTATCGATAATGCCGCCGCTCCCGTTGGTGGAGCAGGAACCGCTTGTGCTGCCACCCTGGCTTCCGGGCCTGCTGCTCATGCCGCCACCCATTCCGCCGGAACCCAGTTCCAGAATCACTACGCCGCCGCTCATCTTGACAGAGCCGTTGGCGTCCAGCACGTCCACATCGCCACCGGCGGCATAGAGGTAATGGTATCCGCCGTAGATTTCGATATAGCCTACGGAGTTGGAGGCCGCTCCACCGCCACCGGGACCACCCCACTGGGAGCCGCTTGCGGTACTGCCATCTGCAGAACCACCGGCAGCGTTCCAACCGTCGTCACTTGTGGTTACGGCAGTTTTTCCGCCCTTGGCAATAATGTACCAGCCTTCAAAACCTTCTACCGCCTTGGTCACGTTCACAATTCCGTTGTTAATCATGAGGGTAGAGTCCGCATGCACGCCGTCATCCCCGGCGGAAACGGTAGTTTCACCACCGTTGAAATACACGTTCATGTTGGAATGGATGCCGTCGTCACTTGCGGTAACGTTCACGATACCCGCGTTGATGTATATCAAGTTGTCAGAAACAATTCCCTTGCCACTGGACTTGACCGTAATCTTAGGCGTAGAGACTGAATCGGCCAGAAGTAAGTAGTTGTAAGCCTGGATACCGTCGTCACCGGCAGTAATGTTGAACTCGCCACCTGTAATGACAATCTTTCCCTTGGTATTGTCGGTCACAGAGCCCTCATCCTCACCTTCGTCACTCTTGATCCCATCACCATTTGTAGCCTTGATGGTGTAGATACCGCCCTCGATATCCACGGAGCCCTTGCCCTTGATGGCGTTGTTCTTGGCCGTCACATTCATGGTGGGCACATCCTTGATGCGCAGGTCGTTGGTGGTATGGATGCCATTGTTGTAATTGCCGGTCACCGTCAGTTTTCCGTTACCCTTGAAGGTGATGTCGTCCTTGGCATAGATGGTAGCCGAAGTGGTGTCTTCCTTGGCAGAACCGTTCTTGGTGTATTTCCAAATGGTGGTGCGGGTAGAAGCGTCGGCCAGCTTGTTTTCTGTGCCGTCCACCAGCATAAAGAACACCTTTTCGGCACTCTGCACATAGAAGGGGGCTTCGGAGGCACTTGTCAAATCCAGCCCGTTCAGGTAAAGGTAAACCAGGGCTTCTGTGCTGGCGGCCACCACCACCTGGAAATTACTGGACTTGCCGGAGAGGTAATAATTGCCGGCGCAGCTGATGGTCGCCATCTTCTTTTCGTTGTCCACGGTAACGCAGGAATTTCCGTCATTTTCAACAGAAAGGCCCGACTCGCTAAAGGTGAGTTTCAGATCGCCCTCGGCTTCCTGGTAGGTGACCGCCTCGGCCACCACCTGTTCGATAACTTCCTGGCTAGAAGTCGGATCGTAAACGTTGTCGTTCCCGGAAGTGGCGGATTTGCCCGAAGTGCTGGATTTTCCGGCTACGGTGGCGGCACAATCGCTTGCATTTGCAGTCTGGGTGCCATCGCTGCAGACATAGACCGTCGTGGTCGTAGAATCGGAAACCCCGCTGGCACATTCGTCTGCGCTGTTGGCAACACTCCCGTCGTTGCAGGTATAGGTGGTCACCTCTTCAGTTGTGGCGATTCCGTCGTCTTCTGAGGCCGAAGTGGTGGTATTGTCGCTACAGGCCGCCATCAGGGCAACCGATACGACAGAAAGTGGATAAATGAGATTCTTGATACACATTTTAAACTCCTTTTCTACAAAAATATCTAGAAAAGGAGCTTAATTGGGGCGTTTTTTCGCCTTTTTCAGAAAACTGAATTTTTTATTCGGAACTTTTTGTTCCGTTCGCAACCAATGGTTCCAGAAAATGGACGAATCTAGTCGTCCATTCCAACGAGCTGGAACTGTTCGTTGAATTTCAGTTCCAGGTCATTGGCAAGTTCCACGTCGTAACCGTACCGTTCCTTGTCCACCTTGATGACAGGAGTCGTGGCGTAGTTCGCCTTTACATAGTCGGCGATTCCCTTGGGAATAAAGCTTGCAGGCACGCCCTTCTGCTTATTCTCCACCTTGTTCCAGGTGCCGTCCTTGAAGAGCTCAATCTTGGTGCCGTCATCCAGGCGGACTTCGTACTTGGTCTTTTCGAAGAATCCGGAATCCTTTTCGGCAAAGAGGATCTTCTGGGCGGGGAACTTTTGTGCCACGAAGGTCTTGACGGCAGCGGGCAGCTGATCTACGGCAATGGGAGTGTCGTCGGCGTAGGCGGCAACCGACAGGAACAGGGCACAAACAATAGCCATAACGAACTTGTTAGCGTACGACATGATAAACTCCTTGGTTAAAGTGTTTTCTCGTTTACATCCATAATATACATCAAAAATTCAATAATGTCAAATATATAATTTTCATTATTTTAATCAAAAGTTTTTATCAATGATTAAAAAACGATTATATACTACATCCATGAAAAAAAAATACAAATTTATCTATAACAAGGAAAGAAAAATGCCCCGTCAAGCGGGGCATAAAAGGATTTACTCCTACTTTTAGCAGATTCGGTCAAGCCGAGCAGCCGTTACCCGTGAGCCGTAGGCGACTCGTATTGACGAGTCGTCGAAGGCGAACTTTGGACACTTGCGCTTTAGCGCTTAGTGTACATGGCCACCTTTAGGTGGGCGCGAGGCGATTCCGGAGATTCAGCTACAAGAATGAGCCGAGCAGCCATTACCGTGAGCCGTAGGCGACTCGTATTGACGAGTCGTCGAAGGCGAGCGCGAGGCGATTCCGGAGATTCAGCTACAAGAATGAGCCGAGCAGCCGTTACAGCGGTACGTTGCCGTGTTTCTTGCATTCCGTGGGAATGGGATTGTTGGCTTCGAGACTGTTGAAGGCCGCGATAATGCGGGCGCGGGTTTCCGTCGGGGACACCACCTCGTCGATAGAGCCCGTGCTTGCCGCAATATAGGGGTTCAGGTGCTCGTTTTCGTACTGGGCGATAAAGTCCGCACGGGCCTGCTTGGGGTCGGCGGCGGCGGCGATTTCCTTCTTGTGGATAATATCCACCGCACCTTCGGCACCCATCACCGCAATCTGGGCGATAGGCCAGGCCAGCACGTAGTCGGAGCCCAGATGCTTGGAGTCCATGGCGATGTAGGCGCCGCCGAAGGCCTTGCGCATAATAAGCGTAATCTTCGGGACGGTGGCTTCGGCATAGGCGTAGAGCAACTTGGCACCGTGACGGATGATGCCGTTGTATTCCTGCTTTTTGCCGGGCATGTACCCCGGGACGTCGGCCATGGTGAGGAGCGGAATGTTGAAGCAGTCACAGAAGCGGATAAAGCGGGCAGCCTTGTCGCTGGCGTCGATATCCAAGGTGCCTGCCAGGTACTGGGGCTGGCTGGCCACAACACCCACGGCCTTACCCTCGATGCGGGCAAAGCCTACCACCACGTTCTTCGCGAAATCGGGCTGGACTTCGAAGAAACTGTCTTCGTCCACCAGGATAGAGATGGGCTGGCGCACGTCAAAGACACGCTTTGCATTTTCGGGAACCAGGTCCTGAATCTGGGAGGAACGGTCCTTGTAGTTGAACTTGGTGACCGGGCTACGCTCGAAAGCGCTCTGGGGCAAGTATCCCAGGAGCTTGCGGACTCCGTCCAGGCAGGACTTGTCGTCGCTATAGGCGAAATGCACCACGCCGGAGGTGGCCTTGTGGACCTGGGCACCGCCAAGGTCCATGGCGGAAATCTGTTCGCCGGTAACGGCCTTTACCACGCCCGGGCCCGTGATGAACATCTGGGCGGTGTTTTCCACCATGAAGATGAAGTCGGTAATGGCCGGAGAATAGCAGGCACCGCCTGCGCAGGGGCCGAGCACCACGGAAATCTGGGGAATGAGGCCAGAGGCATGAGTGTTGCGCTTGAAAATTTCGGCATAGCCGTCGAGAGCGTGGACGCCTTCTTCGATACGGGCTCCACCGCCGTCATTGATGCAAATAAAAGGAGCGCGGGACTTGACCGCCAGATCCATGGCGTGGCAAATCTTCTGGGCATGAACGGCACCGAGGGTTCCGCCGTTCACGGTGAAATCCTGGGAACTGGCATAGACCAGACGGCCATTGATCTTGCCGTAGCCGGTCACCACGCCGTCTCCCGGAAGGCGTTTCTTTTCGGGCAGGTAGGCGGCTTCGGACTGCTGGAAAGCACCGATCTCTACGAAGGTGCCCTTGTCGAACAGGTATTCGACGCGCTCGCGGGCGGTCATCTTGCCCTGTTCGTGCTGACGGGCCACACGGGCTTCGCCGCCGGCAGCGTCGCGGACAGCGTTACGGTTTTCCAGTTCCTTGATATACTTTTGGTCCCACATGTGTTACACTTCCTTATGCGGTTAAAAAATTTTAAATCCTATCGGACCTGGATCCTTCGCCCTTGCAGGGCTCAGGATGACGCAGGTTCCCGAGATTCGGGTTTTAGGGCAGAGCCCTAGGAGAGGGGGTAGCGGATGCGGCTAGGAGATCCCCGCCTTCGCGGGGATGACAAGTCGCAGGAGCGAGGGGGATTCCTCCCCCACCCTTGGATTACTTCTTCTTGGCCTTCTTCGCAGGGGCCTTCTTTGCGGAAGCCTTGCAGAACTTCACGTAGGCGGCGAGGGTGTCGCAGAACACTTCGTCGGGGGTGTTGTCGCCGTTAATGCGGCTGATGATGGACTTGCTGTACTTGCCCAGCACCTTGGCGGTGGATTCCTTGTAGACCTTGAGGCGGTTCTTGATGACGGCTTCGTCGGCGTCGTCCTTGCGGCCTTCGATTTTCGCGCGGTTCAGGAGGCGGGCCACGATGGTCTTTTCGTCCTTGATGTCCAGCACAAAGATGTGCTTCACGTCAACCACGGATTCGATGAGCTTGACCTGGGCGACAGTGCGGGGAATGCCGTCGAGGAGGAGGGTATCCTTGTCGGGGTTCACCTTGTTGGTGTTCACCAGGCCTTCGATGAAGCGGCCGAAGATTTCCACAGTAGCTTCGTCGGGAACCAAGAGGCCCTTGCTGGAGTAAGAAGCGAGAAGCTTGCCGGATTCGCTGGAAGGAGCGATGCCGCGGAAGATGTCGCCCGTGGAGATGTGCTTGAGGGCGGTGGTAGCAGCGAGCTTTGCGCCGACGGTGCCCTTGCCGGAACCCGGTGCGCCAAAGATGAGAACTGCAGGAATTTTAGCCATTGTTGAACCTCTTGGGTTGATTGTTAAATTTCGGCCCAAAAGATAGAAAATGGCAGTGCCTGCAAGATGTTGATTTTATTACTTTCCGCTTGCTAAAGGGCAAAAAAGAAAATTCCGTGGAAAGTCCACGGATTTTCTGTTAAATGCAAGACCCGTGCCAAATTCTAGCCGGAATTCGTGCCATCTTCGGGAATCTTTTCGCAGGCGAAGGAGAGCTTCCCGTCCTTGACACCGATGGTGATGGTGGAAAAGTCCGTCATGGTCTCGAGAAGGAGGCCTTCGGCGATTTCGTCTTCCACCAGGTTCTGGATGGTGCGGCGGATGGGGCGGGCCCCCAGGGCGGAATCGTAGTTGTGGTTCACGATGAATTCCTTGGCCTCCTGGGTCACCTCCAGCAAGATTCCCCTTTCGGAGAGGTTCTTCTGCAAGAAGGAAAGCTGGATATCCACCACGGACACCAGGTCTGCCTTGGACAGCGGTCGGAACACGATCTGCTCGTCGATACGGTTCAGGAACTCCGGCGAGAAGACGCGCTTTACCTCTTCGCGGATGGCGGTTTCCATGCGCTCGTAGTCGTCGGTCTCCCCCATCTTGGTGAATCCCATGCCGGAGCTGTGCCGCACCTCGCGGGCGCCGGCGTTGCTGGTCATGATGATGATGGTGTTCTTGAAGTTGATCTTTCGGCCGTAGCTGTCGGTCAGAATACCATCGTCCAGAATCTGCAAAAGCAGGTTGTAGATGTCGGAGTGGGCCTTCTCGATTTCGTCCAGAAGCACCACGCTGTAGGGGCGCTTGCGGACCTTTTCGCTGAGCTGGCCGCCGCTTTCCTCGAAGCCCACGTATCCCGGAGGCGCTCCGATGAGGCGGCTAATACTGTGCTTTTCCATGTATTCGCTCATGTCGATACGGATCATGGAATCTTCACTACCGAAGAGGGAAAGGCTAAGCACCTTCGCAAGTTCCGTCTTGCCTACGCCGGTGGGACCCAGGAACAGGAAGCTCCCCATGGGGCGCTTGGTGTCGCGGATGCCTGCACGGGTGCGACGTATTGCCTTGACCACGGCGTCCACCGCCTGGTCCTGACCGATGACACGCTCCTTGATTTCGTCGCCCAGGTGCAAAAGTTTCTTGGCTTCTTCGCCGGCGAGGCGGCTTACGGGAATGCCCGTCATCTTGCTGATGCAGTCACGAATGGCGTTCTCGTCCACCACGGGAATGGCTTCGGATTCCTTGTCGGCAGACAGGGCGTCGCGACGTTCCATCACCTGCTTTTCCAGTTCTTCGGTCTTGTCCCTGAGGGAGGCGGCCGTCTCGAAATTCTGGTTGGCCACGGCGTCGTCCAGCTGCCGCTTGGTTTCTGCCAGTTCGTCTTCCAGGTCCTTCAGGTCCTGGGGGATGCAGATGGAATCGAGACGCACGCGAGCACCGGTTTCGTCCAGCACGTCGATGGCCTTGTCGGGCAAGAAACGTTCGCTGATGTAGCGTTCCGCCAACAGGACCGCCGCACGGACGGCGTCAGGTGTGTAACGGACCTTGTGGTGGGCTTCGTACTTGGCACGGAGCCCGTCCAGAATCAGAATAGAATCTTCGGCGTTGGGCGGGTTCACCACGATGGTCTGGAAACGGCGTTCCAGGGCCGCGTCCTTCTCGATATACTTGCGGTATTCGTCAATGGTGGTAGCACCGATGCACTGGAGCTCGCCTCGGGCCAGGGCCGGCTTGAAAATGTTGGAGGCGTCCAGGCTGCCTTCGGAGCCGCCCGCGCCTACGATGGTGTGAAGTTCGTCGATAAAGAGGATAACGGAACTGTCCACACGCTGGAGTTCCATGATAAGCCCCTTGACACGTTCCTCGAACTGGCCGCGGTACTTGGTACCCGCCACCATGGCGGCAACGTCCAAAGTCACCACCCGCTTGTTCATGAGGAGTTCGGGAATCTTCTTCTGCACAATCTTCTGGGCCAGGCCCTCCACAATGGCGGTCTTGCCTACGCCAGGCTCGCCGATAAGGGCGGGATTGTTCTTCTTGCGGCGGCAGAGGATCTGGATAAGCCGTTCGATTTCCTGCTCGCGGCCGATGATGGGGTCCAGCTTGCCTTGGCGGGCCAGGGCCGTCAGGTCACGGCCGAAATGGTCCAGGATTGGCGTCTTGGACTTGGAGCCGGGACGCCCCTGAGGGCCGCCCTGTCTCGGGCTAGAAATGGGTTCGTCGGGCTGGTCGTCGGCACTGCCCCGCTTGAGCTGGTCCAGGGCCTGCTGAAAGCTCTCAAAGGTCACGTTATAGGTGGAAAGGGTGGCCGCCGCCGGAGAATCGCTCTGCTGCAGGATAGCAAGCATCAAGTGTTCGGGACCGATATACTGGTCGCCTTCTTCTTTTGCAATCTTTGCGGCGTTGAACATGACCGCCTTGGTGCGGGCGGTAAAGGCCAAAAGGCCTCCGCGGTTATCGCCGCCGATGGTCATGAGGCCGCCATCGTTGGTGAGGGCCCGCTGGACAACCTCCCCCAGTTCCGCAAGGTTCACCTTCAGTGCCTTCAGGGTCTCGGAGGCATAGCCAGAATCTTCGCGGACAAGCCCCAAAAGAAGGTGTTCCACCGTAATGCTGTCGCTTCCCAGGTTACGGGCCGCCATACGGGCCGCCTGGAGGACCGCCTTTGCCTTTGCAGAAAAAATACCGTTATTCTCAGACATATACTTTCACCTAATTCTCATTCTACAAGAAATTACTAAAAATAAGCCAGAACTGGCCAGGAAACTCTAATTTCAAGCGCCCTGAATAATGCCGCCGTGCATCACGACCCTGCGTTTGGCGAAACTCGCCAATTTTTCGTCGTGGGTCACGATGAGGAAGGCCTGATTGAACTTTTCGTTCAGTTCGCCAATCAGCTCGTTGAGCATCTGGGAATTGGCCTCGTCCAGGTTGCCGCTGGGTTCGTCGGCCAGCACCAAATCCGGATGGTTCATGAGGGCACGGGCGATGGCCACCCGCTGGCGCTCGCCACCGCTCAATTCACGCGGCAGATGCTTGAGGCGGTCCTTGAGACCCACCGTCTCCAAAAGCATGGCGGCACGCTCCTTGCATTCCGCCTCGGAAGTTCCCAAGATGCGGCCCGGAACGCAGACGTTTTCGATGGCCGTAAATTCACTGAGCAGATGGTGGAACTGGAACACGAACCCTACCTGTACCCGGTGGTACATGTCCCGCTCCTGGCTGCTGAACTTGGAAAGGGGCTTGCCCTTGAAAAGGATTTCACCGGAAGTGGGCGTGTCCAGCATGCCCACCAGGTTCAGGAAGGTGGACTTGCCCGACCCCGAAGAACCGGTGAGAGCCACCAGCTCCCCCGCTTCCATGGAAAAGTTTACACCCTTGAGAATTTCGAGTTCTTCACCCGTCTCGGAGAACACCCGCCGGAGGTCGACTGTCTGTAACAAACTACTCATGTCTAATCGCTCCCACGGGGTCAAGCCTGCTTGCCTTCCAGGCGGGCAAAATCGTCGCCAGAACGCAGAGGGCAATGCCTATTACAAAAATCAAGACCACATCTATCAGGTGCACCGAAATCGGGAAGTAGGGAATTACGTAAACGTCGCCAGGGAGCTTGATAAAGTGGTAAGCCTCTTGCAGTTTGCAAAGCACAATGCCGATGGTGCCGCCCACGATGGTGCCGCCCACGCCAATGAAACTGCCCATGAGCATGAACACCCGCATGATTCCAGCCTTGCTGAGGCCCATGCTGCGGAGGATACCGATTTCCTTGGTCTTGTCGATGACCACCATGATGAGGGAACTGATGATATTGAATGCCGCCACCAAGATAATGAGGCAAATCACCGCCGCCACGATGAACTTTTCGTAGTTCATCCACTTGAGGAGGGTAATGTTCTTGGTTTTCCAGTCGATAACGTAGTAAGGGTATGTCAGCCACTCCGAAACCTTGTCGATGGCCTCCCCTGCCTTCCAGTGGTCCGTGATGCGGAACTGGATGCCCGTCACCGCATCTCCCATGGCGAGGAGTTTCTGGAGTTCGGGAATTCCCACATAGGCCAGGTTTCCGTCGTATTCGTAGGTGCCGGTCTCGAAAATGCCGCTGACCACGCACATCATCATCTTGGGGCCGCCGGCGGTCATCATCTCGTCCGGGCTCTGGAAAGTCTGGAGCACCAGCTTGTCGCCCACCACCACACGGAGGCGGTTGGCCAGACCCGACCCGAGAATCACTCCCGGACGGCGGGTACCGCCCATGTCTTCCAGGCTATCGACGGAGTAGGTTCCCCACTTGATGTACTTGTGGATGTCGGTGACATTCTTCGCCGTTTCCGGGTCGATACCGTAAATCACGATACCGTCATTCACCTTCTTGGAGCTGATTCCCACCTTGTAGATGATAAAGGGAGAGGCGGCTACCACAGAAGAATCCCGAGTCTTGACTTCGTTGATAAGGCTATCGTAGGCGGTAACGGGCTCACCGTTGTAGGCCATCAGTTCAAAGTGGGCGTCCTTCCCGATCATCTGAGCTGTGACTTCTTCTTCGAAACCGTTCACCGCAGCGAGGGCCACCACCAGCGCAAACACGCCGATACTCACCCCCAGCATACTGAAAATGCCGATAAGCGATACAAACAGGCTCTTCCGTTGAGCCCCCAGGTAACGCCAGGCGATGAGCCATTCCAACTTATTCATGGATTAGCAGGTTTCCGGTTTCATTAAGGGGAACAGCTGCACGTCGCGGATGGTCTGCTGGTTGGTGAGGAGCATGACCATGCGGTCGATGCCGAAGCCAACGCCGCCCGTAGGAGGCAGGCCAGATTCGATAGCGTGCATGAAGTTTTCATCCATCGGGTGCGTTTCACCTTCGCCACCGCGGCCGCGGCGCACCTGGTCTTCCAGGAGCTCACGCTGACGGATGGGGTCGTTCAGTTCGGTATAGGCGTTGCCCAGTTCCCATCCGTTAGCGTAGGGCTCGAACTGTTCGATAAGCCCTTCGATGGTGCGGTGCTTCTTGCAAAGCGGGGTGCTTTCGGTGGGCATGTCCTTGATGAAGGTCGGCTGAATGAGCTTGTCTTCCACGGTAAGCTCGAACAGTTCGAGGATTCCGCGGCCGCGGCTGAATTCGCCGTCCAGGTGGCCGCCCAGTTCTTCCATCTTGGCCTTGATTTCGTCGTCGCTCATGTCATTGACTTTGAGGCCGCCGAACTTTTCGATGGCTTCAATCATGCTGTAGCGGGGCCACGGGGCCTTAAAATCGATAACCTTCCCCTGGTAGTCAATCTTGGTGGTGCCGTTGGCCGCAATGCAGGCGCGTTCGTAGATGTTTTCGAAGTGGACCATCATGTCGTTGTAGTCGGCGTAGGCTTCGTAGAATTCGAGGCCGGTGAATTCCGGGCTGTGGGTACGGTCCATGCCTTCGTTGCGGAAGTTCTTGCTGAACTCGAACACCTTTTCCATACCGCCCACGATGCAGCGCTTCAGGTAAAGTTCCGGAGCCACCCGCAGGTAGAGCGTCATGTCGCAAGCGTTGTGGTGCGTGGTGAACGGACGGGCGTTTGCGCCGCCGTAAATCGGCTGGAGCGTCGGAGTTTCGACTTCAATGAATCCCTTTTCAATGAGGTATTCGCGGATAGCCTGCAGAATCTTGAAACGCTTGATGAACACGTCCTTCACATCATCGTTCAGGGCCATGTCGATGTAACGCTGACGGTAGCGGGTATCCACGTCGGCAAACTCGTTGAACACCACCTTGTTGCCGTTCTCGTCCACCTTTTCCTTAGCCACCGGAAGCGGGCGCACAGCCTTACTGAGCATGGTCACCTTCTTCACGTGCACGGAGTATTCGCCCGTCTGGGTTTCGAACATGAAACCGTTTACGCCGATAAAGTCACCCAGGTCGGTCATCTTGACGATTTCGTAGTTCTCCTCGCCCACTTCGTCGCGGGCCACCACCACCTGCAAGCGGCCATAGCGATCCTTCAGGTGCATAAAGCACATCTTTCCCTTACGGTTGAAGCGAACCACGCGGCCAGCAAAAGCAACTTCTTCACCAGACGCCATCAGGGCAGCCTTGTTTTCTTTCAAAACCTTGGAATCGTGCGTACGGTTGAACTTGTGCGGATAAGCCTCCACACCCATTTCCTTGAACTTCGCAAGCTTCGCGAGGCGAGCCTGCACCTGGTCATTCATGTCTTGCATTGCCATAATAGGATCCTTTAAATTTTTACGGCGAAAATTTAGAAATTTCATCTCTACGTCATGCCCGATTCAGTCGGGCATCTCCCTTTTATTAGGGTATAAACCCTTCAAAAATAGAAGATTCCCGCCTTCGCGGAAACAACAGTTTAAGGGGAAATTAAATCTTGAAACAGTAGGCTTCGTGGGTGCCGACCTTGACGCAAGGCGGGACTTCAGCCGTTAGGCAAGGCCTGTCACACAATTCACAGCGGTCCGCAAAGCGGCAGCCCTGTACAAAATCCCTGGCATGGGGCACTTGGCCCGGAATAGAGCGCAGGGTTCCAAGATCTTCGTGGCTCTCGGGAATGGCCGAGAGGAGCCCTCGGGTATAGGGGTGCATAGGCGAAGAGATAACCTCGTTAGTGGCCCCTATCTCAACAACACGGCCGGCATACATCACAGCCATTCGTTCTGCATACTGAGAAACAATTCCCATGTTGTGGGTAATCAGGAGCACTGCAGTCCCCGTAGTTTTGGCCAAGTCCTTCAGTACCGCAAGAACCTGTGCCTGGACGGTCACATCCAGGGCCGTAGTAGGTTCGTCGGCGATAATCAGCTTGGGTTTCGGGAGTAGCGCCATCACAATGCAGATACGCTGGAGCATGCCGCCCGAAAGCTCGTGAGGGTATGAATCCAGCACGCGGTCAATGTCCTTGAAGCCCGCTAGAGTAAGCATGTCCCGGATTTCGGACATGGGATCGGTGCACTTCCTTTCGCAGAACTTGAACACTTCCAGGAGCTGTTTCTTGATAGTCAGTACCGGATTCAAGGCCTGCATGGGCTCCTGAAAAATACAGGATATTTCGGAACCGCGAACCCGCTGCATCTCCTTCAGGGAAATTTTAGTCAGGTCAACCGTTTCACCGCCATCACGACGCAACAGCACAGAACCTCCGACCACCTTCGCCGAAGGTGTGGGCAAGAGCCGCAAAATGGCCATGGCGGTAACACTCTTGCCGCAACCGGACTCCCCCACCAAAGCAAAAAATTCACCGTCGTCAATATAAAAGCTGATCCGGTCTGTCACCTGGACGGGTTTTGCCGCCGGTTCACCATTCTTGTGATGGCCGAATGCGACGGATAAATCTTTTACTTCAAGCACCCGCTCATTCATACCGGTCTCCTGATTTAGGATCTTTATGAGACTCCGCAATCGACTCAATGAAAAAAACACTCCTGTAGTCGATTGCTCCGCGCTTCCACGGCTCGTTAATACGAGCCGTTTTCGCTTGGCATGGATCCTTCAGTCGATTCTCATTATTCATACCGGTCTCCCGACTTCGGATCCATAGCATCCCGGACGCCCTCGCCAACAAATGTGGTGAGCAACAGCGTAATGAAAAGTGCAGCGACGGTGCTTACAGATATCCACGGCGCATAAAGGTTGTTCAGCCCCTGGCTCATGAGTTCGCCCCAGCTGGGCGTAGGCGGTTGCAGCCCAAAGCCCAAAAAATCAAGGGATGTCAGGCTCCCGATACCGCCAATCAAGGTAAAGGGGAAAAGCGTCACCACAGGGGTCAATGCGTTTGGCAGAATTTCCTTGAAAAAGATATGCCTGTGCCCAAGGCCCAAGACCTTTGCCGACTGCACATAGGTCATATTGCGGAGCTTCAGAAATTCGCCGCGCATGTAATAGCTTAATGAAATCCAGTTGAAAGCCGCCATAATCACAATCAACAACCAGAAACTGCGGCCATAAATGCTCCCGATCAAAATCACAATGTAGAGCATGGGGAGCGACGACCAGATTTCGATTATGCGCTGCATTCCCGTATCCCAGAACTTGCCCAGATACCCCTGGATACCGCCGATGACAATGCCGAGGAAAGTCCCAAGAATAGTGAGAAACAGACTGAACGAAATACAAATACGGAATCCGTGAATCAGGCGGGCAAGCACATCGCGACCGTTACTGTCGGTACCAAGCCAATGGCGAGAACTGGGGGCAAATGGCGGAGCGCCTTCTTCAGTCAAGTCCGCCTTCAAAGGATCGTGGGCAATGGGCGGCATCAGGGCCCACATCTCGGGACAGCCACCAGCCTTTGTATAGCCTTCCGCCGATTCTTCTTCGCATTCACGAACGTCGGCAAAAAGCTTGCCGTAATCCGCTTCGGTCTGGTAGTCGCCGCCAAATTCCTGTTCGCTGTAACGCACAAAGGCCGGAAAATAGCTCTTGCCGTTATACTTCAGGTACAGCGGTTCGTCGTTTACCGTCCAGGGGCTTGTCAGCGAAAGAAGGTAGGCCACCACCAGCACCACCAGCGACACGAAGGCCCGCTTGTTCCTGTAAAAGCGGAGCAGGCGGTTCTTGGTCTCTGTGGTAATACGGATGTGCATGACAAGGGATAATATAATTTTTATTGCAGGAAGAAAAGGAGAAGCCCGCACAAGGCGGGCATGACAATCGGGGGTTGGCAGTCAAGACGGTTTAAGACTGGCTGCTCAAACTCGGCCGCCGAATTCGAATCCGGCGTCTTCGATAGCCTTTTTCAGGGCAGACTCGTCCACATCGTGCTCGTCGTGCCATTCCACACGGAGTTCCTTGCGGGCCACGTCGGCGACAGCGGATTCCACACCGTCTAATAGCCGGGCTGCCTTCTCCACACAGGCCTTGCAGTGGCTACAACTCATGCCCAAAACCCGATAAACGCACTCGACGGGTTCCTCGTGTTCATCACCATCGCAATGACCGCATCCGCAATCGCAGTGGTCGTGCTCATCGCAACCGCACTCATGCTCGTGCCCGCATTCGCAACAACCGCCATGGCAACCACACCCCTTGTGGGCAAACTTCGCATAAATCATGAGCGCCGCCAAAAGCATCGCGCAGGCGTAATCGAATACGCCCAGGGCCCCATGCCCGTGGCATTCCGCGGAGCCATGGGGCAACATGGAAGCCAGGAACGTATCCATAAAGAACGTATCTACGATAACCCCAAAGAACAGCGCTCCAAACGCGATGGAGGCCAGGTATGCAAAAAGGGTACGCCTGCCGAAGGCCTTTCCCACCACCAGCATACTGGCTATACTTGTGGCAGGCCCCGCCATCAACAGCACCAGGGCAGCCCCCGGGGTAATGCCTTTAGCCACTAGCGCCAAGGCCAGCGGAATGGAACCCGTGGCACAGGTGTACATGGGCATGGCAAGCACCAACACCACCAGCATGCAAAGCAGCGGGTATTCGTGCAAGAACAAGAAAAAGTCGTCGGGCACAAAGGCCGCAATCAACGCCCCCAGCAACAGGCCAATAACCAGCCACTTGCTCACGTCCCCAATCATGTTCACAAAGCCGTATTCAAAAGTCCCTTTGACCTTTTGCGCAAAAGGCGCCTTTTCATGATGGTCAGGAGCTTCGTGCCCGCAAGAGCAACGGCCCTCTTCACAGTCGCAATGCCCATGACCGTGGTGTTCATGCTCAAGAGATTCTCCGACGACCGCAACACCTGTTTCCGGCTCATTTTTGGTCACCAAATTCGTGAACACACCGCCAAGCATAGCCGTCACAAAGGCTGCTATGGGGCGTAGCACCGCAAAAGGCCCGCCTAAAAGCGAATAGGTCGCCAAAATGGAATCCACGCCCGTAGCCGGAGTCGAAATCAAGAAACTAACGCTAGCCCCCTTGCTGGCCCCTTCCCGCCGAAGTGCGATAGAAGTCGGGATAACGCCGCAACTGCATATAGGAAGCGGCACACCGAACAGGGCCGACCAAAGCACCGACTTGAAATTCGGCTTGGAAATTTTCGGCACGTACAGGTGGTTCGGCACCCACACATGGAGGATTCCCGCCAGCAGAAAGCCCAGCAGTAAAAACGGAGCCATCTCTGAAAAAAGCGTTACAAATTGCCAAAAGAACCTCTCGACTATTTCGACAAAGTCAGGCATTTTACACTCCCTTCTTGTGCATAATGTGTGCAAGGCCCGTATTGAAAATCAGGCCGATATGTTCGTCATCCAGGGCGTAGAAAACGGTGCGCCCTACCCTACGGGGTTTCACAAGACCTGCCGTTCTCAGGATCCGGAGCTGATGGCTTACCGCCGACTGCCCCAGTTGCAGTTTTTCCGCTATCTCGTTTACCGAAATCTCCCCCGAAAGGAGAATCTCGATAATGCGGATACGGGTGGTATCCCCAAAAAACTTGAAGAATTCGGACAGCTCAAAAAGGGTATCCAATGAAAGCGGTTTGTCATTATATGAACAATCATTCATATTTTCATATATAGAAACATTCATCTGTTTTGGCAAGGTACCCACCCGCTTTGTGATTTCCATCACGTTCTCAACAGCCTTTATGGACAATTTATCCATGCAAATTGGCGTTTTTTTTCATTTTAGGGCAATTTATAAAGGTATTTTTGGATAAAATGATTGAGTTTTCTGACACACAGGACTACCGCGACTTCCTGAAGGAGTATTACGACCGCAGGAAGGCGGAGATGCCTTTGTATAGTTACCGCATGATGGGCGACAAGCTGGGACTAGATTCCAGCTACCTTTATCGCGTGCTCCAGAAAAAACAGCACCTCCCCGCCCATGCCCTCCCCGCCGCCAAGGACATTCTCGCCCTTTCTGGCAGGCAGGCGGAGTATTTTGAGTTACTTTATTCTGCAGCCGTCACCAAAGACAAGAACAAACGGGAAGAGCTGATGGCCAAGGCCCTCTCCCTCCGTGACGTACACCTCCATAGCCTGCAACAGGCCGAATTGAAACTTTTGGAAAACTGGTGGATTCCTGCCGTGCGCGCCTACCTGGAACTGAACGGCGGTACGGTAAACCTGAAGCAAATCGCCAAGGACATTTGCCCGCCTATTACCGAAGAACAGGCCAAAGAGGCCATCGACACCCTGCTAGAAGTTGGGCTTGTCAAGAAAATGGCCTCCGGTAAACTGGCCCTGACCGACGCCCACCTGACCGTCGGCGGCCCAGAAAAGAAAATCGCCGTCCGCAAGTTCCAGCGTCAGATTCTAGGACTTGCTGCAGATTCTCTGGAAAACACCCCCGTCGAAGAACGGAATATTTCCACCTTGACCCTTTCCGTAGATCAGGCCTGCTTCGACGACTTGGGGGACATGCTCAAGGAATTCCGCCGTCTTGTTCAAAAAAGGGTGGATGGAGCCAAAAATCCCGACAGGGTAATGCAACTTTCTATGGCATTTTTCCCTGTAGCCCACAAAAACAAATAAAATAAAGTATATTAAGGGTTACAGGACGAAGATGATTTGGGTAAAATACATAGGATTTTCTGCACTGGCAATGCTAGTCGCTTGTTCCAACAATAACGACGTTGCTGGCTCTTCTCTTGAGACTGAAAACTCCATAGCCTTCCATGTAAAATTGGCCAATGGGGAGAACGCCTCCAAGGCGTACGTCATCATCCATGATTCAAAGTACTTCGCAGACGATGCTGATCTGAATTCTACCCAGCATCCTCAGACCGGCGAAAACGGAATTTTGGAATTGGATTCCCTGCCCAGAGGCAATTACATCGTAGAAGTTCGCGGTCTCCAAGATGAGCAGGAACAAAAGGGAGCTACCACTTTCGAAATCACTCAAGTCGATAATGACTCCGGCAAGGTAGTGACTGTACAAACAGACATTCCCGCATCTTTTGAAGGCAAGGCCTACACGGACAAATACCCCGCCTGGGTCATGATTCGCGGTCTGGAATACAAGGTTCCCGTAGACTCCCAGGGCAATTTTTCCTTCGAGTCACTCCCCGAAGGCTTGTTCGAATTCGTGCTAGTCCACTCGCAAACCAATAGCTCGGGGGCCACCGTTTCCCAGATTCTTACAGAGGAAGAATTTTGCGTAGGCTGCGGTGGTTCTGGATCTGTAGCCTTGGTCGACAAAACGGCTCCCCCAAAAGATACCGTTTCTAAAGACACCGTAGCCGCGGATACCGCCGACACGGACACAATTCCTACGGACACGCTTATACACTTTATGTTCGATGATTTTGAAAACGCCCTTGAGAATGGAGAAATCAAGGATTGGTACACCGCTTTCTCAAAATACGCTAGCGGAAGCCTCGAAATCACCGACACCTTAAGCGACCGCAAAGGCCATGTGGCCCATTTCATGTGTCAAAACGACTCCCTATACAACTGGACCCTGATGGGACGTTACTTGGGTGGTGCCGTCGACATGAGTGAGCTAGACTCCATTGTTTTCTGGGCAAAGGGAACTGTCGAGAACTACGTTTCCTTCTCCTTCGACATTATTGAATCCGACACCACCGCCGATATCCAGAGTGGTAAATCCTGGATGCATATCCCCCTTACCGAGGAATGGACCCGTTACACGGTAACCCCGTCGAACCTTCTTTCCGTAGACAGCAACAATACCGGCGGAAATATCGGCTGGGATGCTGTCAAGGACAAGGTTACCAACCTCTCTATCTTTGGCGGAAAAGGCGGAGAATTCTGGATTGACGACATCGAAGTTTTCGGTCTAGAAAGCTTCACGCCGAAGACTTCGTCCGTTAAAAATTAGATACACTAATATTGATAATTTGTCCACGGGAAATGTCGCTTCTGGCGGCATTTTTTGCTTTTAAGAGCCTAGATTTAGTGTTGGGAAAAAAGATTTTCAAGGAGACACCATGGGTGTAAAAAATCTCGCCAACACATCGATTTCTACGCTGTTCACTATCGCCGGGCTAACTTCATTTGCCTTGGCGGACAACCCCATTTCCAGTTACCATTACCTGGCAGACCCAGCCGCTACTGCCGACGATGAATATTTCTATATCATCACCGATTCCGACGACCCAGCTCCATATAACGCAACAGGCTACTCCATTAAAGCTCTCTACGCCTTTCGCAGTAAAGATATGAAGAATTGGACCGACTTCGGCATTATTTATGATGCCAGGGAAGTCGAAGGAATCGGAGATATCTGGGCGTCGGGAATTGCGGTAGATAATAAAGGTAAATTCCACATTGTATTTCCTGATGGAGGCGGGTCAGGTATCGGACTTATTGAATCTGATCATATCGAAGGACCATATAAGAATCCTGTTGCAGGAGGAAAAAAACTCATCAACAACTGGGGCGGTGGCATAGCCGATTGCGATGGACTAGACTGGTGCTTTGACCCTGCGATTTTTATCGATGACGATGGAACGGCTTACTTTACCGTTGGTGGCGGAGGAGTTCCAAACGACAAGAATCCAAATCCAAAACGTCCAGCAATAGATAACGGTAGCGACAACTTTAACATCTACAAGTTCAACTCCGAAATCAACAGTTTCGATGTAAGTACAAAAACCCATCTGCCAATTGGTGGGCCTGCCACTATGGAGGCGTCGTATATCCATAAATACAAGGGCAATTACTACCTCTCTTATAGTACGCGGGATTTGCGCATTGCCTATGGCATGTCCAGTAGTCCTATGGGTCCATACACCTATAAAGGAATATTTATGGGCAACCCAAGTATTAACGGGCAAAACATCAATTCATACAATAACAACCATCACGGTATTGCAGAATTCAAAGGCCATTGGTATGTTGTTTATCATGACCGTCGCATCGCAAATGGATACGACGGACTTGAAAAAATTCCGGCCGAAGACGGCAAAGCAAATCCAGACCCCGCTTACCACCGTAGTGTGAGTGTAGATGAATTCTTCTATAACGGTGACGGAACAATGAAAGAATTGACTTTTACCAAGGAAGGTCCAAAACAACTTGAAAATTTTGACCCCTACGATTGGTATCCGGCTCTCACCAGTTCCAAGCAGAAAGGAATTCGCAGCCGTTCCAACTTCGTTCTAGGCAAGGCCGCCGAGACATTCCTGCTTCCGCTTTCTACCAAGGAATCCTGGATTCGTGTTTCTGGCGTTGACTTCGGAACTGCCGCGACGGGATTCACGGTAGAGGCGGCAAGCATTGCCGATGGCAACAAGATTGAAATCCGTACAGGTTCTGCTACAGGAACCCTGGCTGGCACCTGCACGCTCCAGAAAACCGCAAACAAGCATACATTTGTTGAAAATTCTTGCGAAGTATCTGGGCTTAAAGGCATCGTAGAACAACTCTTCTTGGTGTTCAAGGGCAATCAGGATTCTACCATGGCCATCAAGGCCTGGGGCTTTGAAGGTAGCGGCACCACACCGCCCGAACCACAAAAACCATTCAAGGGAACGGCCATAGAGATTCCCGGAAAAATCGAGATGGAAGATTTCGACATTCCTGGAACGGGACGTGGCGCTGGGCTGGATTCATACTCAGACAACGATTCCGAAGATCATGGAGCCGAAAGCAACGATGGCGTAAGTTACCGCGAAGGTACCGGCGTAGATATCTACAAAAAAGCAACCGGATACATTGTCGGTTACAACCAAGCCGGAGAATGGCTGGAATATACCGTAAACATTAAAGAGGCTGGTGATTACACCATGTTTGCCGCAGTGGCATCGGCCAACAACACATCCAGTTTCAAATTATCCATCGACGGCAACGACATTACCGAAGAAATTGCAGTTCCGCAAGCAACTTCCGGAGAAGAAAACTACGACGATTACAATAAGGTTTCCACAAACGTGACACTTCCGGCGGGCGAACACATCCTTCGCTTTACCGTGACCGGAGACTGGATGGACATTGACTACATCAATTTCGAGGCCGGCAAGGACGCCGAAGATTCAAAGCCTATCGGCTATGTTGACGCCTTGCACAGCACTGGAAAAATAAACTATTCGCAGGCAACCCATTTCGATGTATTCAGCATAAACGGTAAGAAAGTTGCGTCATTTACAGCCCACAGTTTTGCGGAAGCAACAAAACTTTGGCAAGACGGTCTTGTAAAGGGTTCCGAAAACAGTATCGGCATTTGCCTCATCCGTAACCGTAGTAACGGC
>JAFVTX010000015.1 GCA_017503015.1 Fibrobacter sp.
GCTCACCAGTATCGCCCTTGTCACCTTTCTCGCCTTGGATGCCCTGCTCACCAGTATCGCCCTTGTCACCTTTCTCACCTTGGAAGCCCTGCGCTCCAGTATCGCCCTTGTCACCCTTCTCGCCTTGGATGCCCTGCGCTCCTGTATCACCCTTGTCACCTTTCTCGCCTTGAACGCCCTGAGTTCCATTCACACCGTTAGAACCATTGGCGCCATTTAGAACAACGCCGATGGAATCGCCGTTACACAAGATCTTTAAGCCGCTACCGTCTTTCAACTTTTCAGCGGAACATTTGAAATCATCCAACTTGTCGGTATAATCCGAAAAGGTCGCAAACCACTTGCCATCGACGCAAATACGCGGCGACGGTTCACCCTTGACCAGCGCCTGCTGGCCTTCGTTTTCGGACGTGCAATCAGGAAGTTTGGAAACATCGGCGACGACTACCACGTTCTCTTGCACAATTTGGGTGATGTTTTCGTTCGTCACATCGTCACCACAGGCGAATAGAATTGCGCAGCCAGAAATTGCCACACCTGCTTTCAGCAGGTTCGCAATGAAACTTTTGCTAGGCGCGTTCGTGTTTACGTTTTTGCTCCAAGCCATGACAGCCTCCATCGTTTTAAGCTTCTGGAGTTTGCCCCGTTCTGCAAACAACACCACCAAATTTTGCACGAATACAAGAAAGGCGCAGATCGTTGCATTTATCCATGTGAGGCTGTGCATGCCTAAGAATGATAAACACAAACGACCCACGCCCCAAAAGGGCTGTTGCTGTTTGGTCATACAACCAAAGACCGACTTAAAAGCCGGTACAGCAAACCGAGATACACCGCAAAGCGGCATACCTGCGTGAGCGTTCGCCTTGTCCTCATTCTTTTGAAATTTGCACATTTCACATGGAGAACAAGAGCTAAACTCTCTAATATGTCCAATTTAAAAATAACTTAAATACGGGCTAAACGCACGGAGAATTTACAAAAACAAGCGTTTTTGTGACGAAACCGACGAATTTGGGGCAAATTGTAAAGGGAATGGGGTGTTCCAAAGCGGGAAACAGCCACAATTTTAGTGATCGCCGTAGTGGCTTTTGCAAGCGACAATCTCAAGTACACCGTCTTTTACAGCGTAAACCAGTCGGTTTGCATCATCAATGCGGCGACTAAAATAACCGGACAAGTCGCCCTTTAGCGGTTCGGGTTTACCAATGCCCTCAGACGCCCCGTTTCGTTCAATATCCTGAACTAGGGCATTTATTCTTTTGAGAGTTTTCTTGTCCTGAACCTGCCAATAGAGATATTCTTCCCACGCACTGTCGTGCCAAACTTTTTTCATGTTTAGGCCTCGATCAATTCGTGTTCAGCGCAGTTCCGCCCAGCCTTCAAATCTTCAATTCTGCTTTTCAAGACAGCAGAATCCTTCGTGCGGGAAACCTGTCTCGACGCCAAAAAGAGGGCAAAATCGAACAGTTCCCGCTGAGCTTCTGGACTTATCGTTTCGTAGAGTTCCATCAGTGCTTCAGCCATAATCGCCTCCCTTGGTTGTTTATACACCTTTAATATACATTTTTTTGCGTTTAAACGCAAGATTGTGCCAAGGGTGGCCTATAAACGAACTTTTTTAGTACAAAAACTTGAATAAAATCCGTGTTTTCCAACAATTATGACATTTGAAAACTGATTAGAGTTAAGCCCGGGCGTTGCGGCCTTTGGACATTTAGCACTTTTATACGATACTTGGTGCTTTAGCACCTTAGTAGAGTTATCCTCTTTGGGGAAGTGCTTATGTGTACATGGCCACCTTTAGGTGGTGCGGGACACTTCCCCCTTTATACAACGGCGAATTTTTACACAGGCCATCCAGAGATTCCGGCAGCCGAGGAAAAATACTTCGTCAGAAAAATTCGAGCGAGACCGAGCGCAAGCAGGAACGAGACCTGGTGTAAATAAATGTCCCCATTCAACCTTGAAAGCTCTCCCCTGATGCAGCGCATCGTGGAGCTCAAGGAAAACGGCTACGCCGACAAGGACAGCTTTGAGTATGTGTTGGACGTGCTCGAAGTCGCAGGCGACATCACCGCGAACACGATTCCACTTTTCTACGTTTTCAAAAATTTACTTGACAGTGTTTTTTTTAATTTACTTTTGCTACAGAAAAAGAGGTTGTTATGCCCCAAAAAAGCTGGAGCAAGGCGGAAGAATACATTTTCTCATTTTTATGCATCAAACAGTATGTGGTTCCATCCCTTACAGTAGAAGAATTTTTGGATTTCGCTCAAAAAAGTTTGCCACGATTATCAAAATCCTCCTTAAAAGCAAAGCTTTCAAATGTTAAGCATCTGTTGGACTCCCAAAAGATATCAAATACCATTCCTCTTAAACCATTAAGAAATTTTTCAAAAGCAAATGAAGACGCCATCAAAGACTTGATAGAGTCTTTCAAGTTAAGGTAGTTTCCATTACACACATGAAAAAAAGGATAAAAAAATAATGTCAGATAAAATGTATCAGTGTTATTTTTGTGGTCGGTGGATAAAACCAGCTTTTTTTGATATTGGAAATACCGGCTTATACAAACTACGCCCAACATGTCCGGCCTGCCGTAGAAAAAGAAGTGCAGAAAGCAAAAGACAATTTAACGAAGGCGTACAAGACATAAAGGACGCCTTAGGTGAATTTAACGAAAGCGTCAATAGTTCCGATGATTCTAAAAGCTCTTCAAAACGAAGTTGTGGCTGTGGTTGTCTCCTGATCGTGATTATCCTCGCAGTGCTAGCAGCTATAGGGGCACTTAGTGAAAAAAAGGAAGGCTCCGAGGCAAAAACATCCCAAATTTTTTCTATTCCTGCCAAGGTTACAAGCATAAACATCAACACGGATTCGTCGAATTTTTGATATAGAAGGGATCATGAGCAAAGAAGTGCGAGCGTAGGGAAGGCTTTTCCCTCTCTATATACAAGAACGCGAAGGCGGAACTCTGTGGCCGCCGCAAGTTCGGCCTCATCAAGTACGTGATGGCCCTCATGAACGGTGCACGTCTCGGCATTGCCGCACAGTCCGTGGGCATCAGCCAGATGGCATACAACGAAGTTCTCGCCTACGCGGTGAGCCAAAAGCGACTCGTATTAACGAGTCGTGTCGGCGAGAGTGAGAGGATATCGTATGTTCTTTTTTGCGTAAGAGCCGAACGGTCTTATAAGGCCGCCAACTGCGTGATGAGCCAGTTCATGCTCCGCGACGCCACCAAGGCACCGGAACTGTTCGAAAAGAGCATGAAGGTGTACCTGAACCTCGCCGAAAGAGCCTGTGCTGAGTTTATCGAAGCAAAGTCGCCAAGCACTACAACTTCGTGAAGAGCGTGGATGTGGAAGCGATGGAGAGCTACAAGCAGGCGTAAGCCTGCAGGATGTCATCCCCGCGAAGGCGGGGATCTCCCTTTAAAACTTAAAGACCTCGGCAGTTCAATGCCGGGGTCTTTGGTTTCTTAGACTGCACAATGATTTTGACAACTCGGTTTCACTCATGTTAAACCGCATTACCCCATTGTTCGCATATATAAAATGGTCGCCCCGGATGGGACGACCAAATTAATTGTAGCTAGAGATCCTTCGACTTCGAGGCTTCGCCTCTCCGCTCAGGATGACACAGCTAATTAGTTTCCGCGTTCGAAGCGGATGAAGTTCACGACCTTCAGGCTAGCAAGGCCCAGCTGCTTGGCAACGACTTCCTGGAGGTAGTCCTTGACGCTGAGCTTCTTCGGGTTCTTGTCAGTCATGAAGAATTCCTGGTCTTCAAGAACGATTTCCTTGAGCACCTTAGCCACGCGACCGTCGATCTGACGCTGCATGAATTCGGGCTTGGTCTGCTTGCCGGAAGCTTCGATCTGGGCCTTGGCGATTTCCTTTTCCTTTTCGATGGTTTCGGCCGGGACGGCGGCATCGTTCAGGGCCACCGGAGCAAATGCGGCGGCCTGCATAGCGATGTCCTTAGCAGCCTGCTTGAGAGCGGCTTCGTCAGAAGCGCTGCCTTCGAAAGAAAGTTCGGTAATCACGCCGATCTTGCCCTTCATGTGGCTGTAAACGCCAAACACGGAGTTGGCAACCTTCTTGATTTCGGCGAACTTGCGGAAGTCGATGTTTTCCTGGATCTTGACGAGCACGTCCTGGAGCACATCGTTAATCTTCTTGCCATCGACCACGGCGTTCTTCAGGTCGTCGACAGAGGCGATAGCCTGAGTTTCGACAGCCTTAACAGCCATATTGGCAAGAGCAACGAAGTCGTCGTTGTTGGAGACCGGTTCGGTTTCGCAAGAGAGTTCGAAAGCAGCGGCCTTGTCGGCGGTTTCGATCAAGTAGATGCGGCCTTCCTTGGCGGCCTTGTCGGCGCGCTTGGCGGCAACAGCAGCACCCTGCTTGCGGAGGAGTTCAACGGCCTTGTCCATGTCGCCGTCAGTTTCGGTGAGGGCCTTCTTGCACTGCATCATGCCCACGCCAGTCTTCTGGCGGAGTTCATTAACGAGGGAAGCGGTAATCTGCATATTACTTTTCTTCCTCGCCGTTGTCGAACTTCTTCACTTCTTCCTTGTCGGCCTTCTTGTTGTCGTTGGTGCGAACCTTGACGTTTGCAGCAATGTAGTCAACAATGAGCTTCAGGGACTTCACGGCGTCGTCGTTGGCCGGGATCGGGTAATCCACGAGGGTCGGATCCACGTTGGTGTCGCAGATGCCGATGATAGGAATGTGGAGGCGACGGGCTTCGGCCACAGCAATCTTTTCGTGCTGAAGGTCGGTCACGACCACGAGGCCAGGAAGGTTCACCATTTCGCGGATGCCACCGAACACGCCCAGCAGCTTTTCGCGTTCGCGGTTCTTGTCCAGGACTTCCTTCTTGGAGAGGGCCTGGAAGGTGCCGTCCTGTTCCATGGCGTCGATCTTGTCGATCTTCTTGATGGACTTGCGCACCGTCTGGAAGTTGGTGAGCATGCCGCCGAGCCAGCGGTTGGTGACGGAGAACTGGTTGCAAGTAGAGGCGGCGTCCAGCACGCACTGACGGGCAGTGGGCTTGGTGCCGACGAACAGCACGGTCTTGCCAGATTCAGAAATCTTGGCAGCGGCCTTGCCAGCTTCTTCCAAAAGTTCACGGGTCTTGGACAGGTTCAGAACGTAGATACCGTTCTTTTCGGCCAAGATGTAGGGTTTCATTTTCGGGTTCCAGCGCTGAGTCTGGTGACCAAAGTGGGAGCCTGCAGCAAGCAGATCTTCAACGGAAGGCAGATTTGCCATAATGTATTCCTTTTCGGTTGTTACTACCCGGACTGCAAATAAGCCGCGAAGCGATGCCCGGAATCCAGGCGAACCTGGGGTTCTGGACCGCGCCACCGAAGCGACTCTCGCAAGCCGGTGATTGGTTTTACCCTGACGAAATTGCCAAGGCGGGGCAAAATATAGAAAACAAAAAGGGCCCCGGCAATACCGGAGTCCCCTTCGAATAGCAGTTTCGCAGATTAGCGCTTGCTGAACTGGAAGTGCTTACGAGCCTTCTTGCGGCCGAATTTCTTACGTTCGACAGCACGGGAGTCGCGAGTCATGAGTCCTTCCTTCTTGAGGGCGGGCTTGTCTTCGGCGTTGTTAGCGACGAGAGCGCGAGCGATGCCCAGACGGACAGCGCCCATCTGACCAGCGATTCCACCGCCACGGGCGGTGACTTCCACGTCCCATTCTTCGGCGTTGCCGAGAATAGAGAACGGAAGGTTAGCAATCATGTTCTGCACTTCGGAATGGAAGTAATCCTTGAAATCACGACCATTGATAGTGCGCTTGCCGGAACCCGGCTTCAGGATCACAGCGGCGATGGCGTTCTTGCGGCGGCCCGTGCCACGGTAGATCTTCTTGTTCTTTGCGGTAGCGATAGAGGTATCCTCCGTTCTAAAGATTAGAAGTCAACGACTTCGGGGTTTTGTGCCGCGTGCGGATGTTCGGCGCCGGCATAGATTTTGAGTTTCTTGACCATCTTGTGGCCCAGTGCGCTGTGAGGGAGCATGCCCCAGATGGCAGCTTCCAGCGGAGCGGTGGGGTGCTTTGCCAAAAGGTCGGCAAAGTTGATCCAGCGTTCGCCAGCGATGTGACCGGTGTGGTGGAAGTACTGCTTCTGAAGGTTCTTGTTACCGGTAACGGCAACCTTTTCAGCGTTGATGACAACCACGTAATCGCCGGTATCGACGTTGGGGGAATAGATGGCCTTGTGCTTACCCATGAGGAGGCGGGCAACTTCGCTTGCGACGCGACCCATAGGCTTGCCCGCTGCATCCACAAGCTTCCACTTGCGGGTGACGGACTTGGGGTTTACCGTAATGGTCTTCATGTAAATCCTCTAGTTAGATGATTCTGGGACAAAGGCGTCCCGAGAAATGCGAGCTAAATATAGAAGGATTTGGGCCGGCCCACAAGGGTCAAAAACACTTTTTTAACGAAAAATGTTGATATATAAGGGTTTAAAGTTCTATCAATTATATGAATTGTCATAATTATTATATTATCTTGGCCCTTATTATACCGAAACGAAGGGGATTGAGTTGTGAGTTATCTAGCAGATCCCCGACCAAGTCGGGGATGACATTCCTCACCCCTCACACCTCGCACCTCGAGCCTTCGAACCTAACCCCTAACCCCTAAATCCTAGATCCTAGCCCCTAGATACTAACCCCTAAATCCTAGCCCCTACTTCCTTTCCGAAGCGGCTTTCCGCATAAAGGCCAGGGCCTTGCTCCGGCGGCGGGCGGTCTCCTGCAGGTTCACGGACTCGTCGTACTCGTCCACAATCTCGCGACCGAGGATTTCTTCCAGCACGTCTTCCAGGGAAACAATTCCCGCGATGGCGCCGAACTCGTCCACAACGCCCACCATGTGGCCCCGCTGTTTCAAGAACCGGAGCAGCAACTTTTCAAGAGTCACGCTGTCGGGGATCAGCTGCAAGGGGCGCATCAGCTTGCGGAGCTTGATATCACGCTTGCCTTCGGCCAGGTAGTTGTAGGCGTCCCGACGCAGCACGATGCCAATCCATTCGTCCTTCTTTTCACCATAAAGCGGAATCCTGGAAAAGGGCCAGTTGCCCCGTTCGTCTAGGGTTTCCCCGATGGTCTTGTCGGCCGGGAGGCTGAACACCACGTGCCTGGGCGTCATCACCTTGCGGGCTACCACGGATTTCAGGGCCAGAATGTTCTTGATGACCGCCGCCTGATGATTGTCAATCACCTCTTCCCTGAGGCCAAGGCTCACCAGACTGTTGATATCCTCAATGCTCACCTCTTTTTTCTCTTCGTCTTCGTGAGTCCAGTGTTTGGTGAGGGAGAGGCAGAGCCAGATGATTCCCGTCCAGCTCAAGACCTTGGTAATGTAATAGAACGGCACCGCTACAATGGGGGCCATCACCTTGGCCTGTTTAACGCCCAGAGTCTTGGGAGTGATTTCGCCAAAAAGCAAGATGAGGATAGTGAGCGCGATGGGGAGAGCAAACTGCCCCGATTCCGGCAGGCGACGCACGGCGAGGGCCGTAGCCAGGGAAGCCCCGATGGTGTTCGCGATGGTGTTCACCACCAGCACCGAGGCAATATAACGGTCAATATTTTCTTTGACGTGAGTCAGGTACTTGGCGGTAAAACTCTTGCGGCGCTGCAGGGATTCTACCGTGCTGGGGGGCACGCTGTAAAACGACGCTTCCGTTACCGAACAGAAGGCCGAAAAGAAAAGACAGCAAAGAACGGTGATGACTATAGAGAGCATAATTTACGGTTCAAAATTCAGCAGGTCGGGTTCCACGGCCCAGAACTGGGTGCGTTCTGCCTCCCTGAAAAAGTCCATGACAGCCTTAGAGCTGGGCACCGGCACCAGATAAGATTTCTCGGTGGCGAACTGTACCAGTTCCACATCGGTAGATTCCCCGATGTCGGCAAGGCGCTTGGCTTCGGCAATGGCCACGTCCAACCCGCCCAGCTTGTGAACCAGTCCCGCCTCCAAAGCCTTCCAGCCCACAAAGACCCGGCCTCCGCCGTAAGCGGTGTCGATTTTCGCCTTTTCTACGCCGGTGGCCTGGGAGACCACCCCGACGAACCTGCCGTAGAATTCGTCCATGTAGTCCTGCAGGGCCTTCTTTTCCTCGTCGGTCCAGGGCCTGGTGAAAGTTTCGGCATCGGCGTAATCGTGGGTCTTGACGGTTTCTGCCTTGAGCCCAAGCTTTGAAAGCAAGCCGGACGCATCTACTTTGCCGCCGTAGATGCCGATGCTCCCGACAAAGGAGAAGGGTTCGGCCACAATCTCGTCGGCGCCACAGGCGATGTAATACCCGCCAGAGGCGCCCATGTTCCCGATGCTCGCCACAATAGGCAGCCCCTGCTTGTGCAGGTTCTTCAGCGCCGCCCAAATCTTGTCGGAAGCGATAGCGGAACCGCCCGGCGAAGAAATGCGAACCACCAAAGCCGACACGCCCCCGCCGCTGGCAAGTCTGTTCAATGTGGCAGACACGGACTTTTCCATAGCGCCGTCGATAGTTCCGTCAATATTCAGGAGGCCGATGCGAGCCCGGTGAGACCAGCTTTCGTTAAAGATTTTTCGGTCCGTCGGCTTCCAGGTGACATAGCCCGCATAGGGAGCGTCCAGTCCAAAGAAGGTCTTCAAGGCGTAAGACGGCACCTGGTCTATATAAAGAATGGAATCAATGACTCCCGCCTGCAGGGCCGCCCTGGCGCTCACCACAGGAACCTTCGCCAAAGAATCCAAAGACGCGGCGGCCTTTTCCACAGGCATCTGCTTGCGGAAAGCCATGCGGCCTGCCACGTAGGCGTTCATCATCTTCCAGAAATCGCTGTAGAGTTCAAGCCGGTTTTCGCGGGACTCCGCCGACATGGAGTCCGCAATGTAGGGTTCTACCGCCGACTTGTAGGCGCCATGCCGCAGGAACTCCACCTTCACGCCAAGCTTGTCCAGCAGGCCCTTGTAAAAAAGCGTGTTTCCGCCTACGCCACGCCAGGAGAAATGGGCCGAAGGCTCCACCACGATTCGGTCCACGGAGGAAGCCGCCAACAAAACAGAAGGCCGCACATCGTCCATGTAGGCGATGACCTTCGCACCGCGGGCCTTCAGCTTCATGACACCGCGGTTGATTTCGTTGGAAACACCTACGTTCCCCTTGTAGCCTGAAAAGTCCAACAGCACGATACTTGCCGACGGATCACGGAGCAGGTGCTCGAACAGGGTCCGCACCTTCATGAGGGCGATGGACTGGGGCCGTATAAAGGAGAAGGGGCTTTCCACTTCGGAAACTTCCATGTCCAAAGGCACACGGACAATCTGGGCGAACATGGTGGCGTTCGGATTCCGTGCGGAATGGTAACCCCAGGTCACACCCTTGGGCAGGTAGTCATCGTAGAATTTTACTGCCAAGTTGTTGGAACCGCCGAAGGGCATGGACATGGTGAGGGTGTATTCGTCATCGTCACCGTAAACAGGCATCTTGAAACCGTAGCGGGTGCCGTACAGTTCCAGCTCAAAAAGTAGGCGGTGTTCCTCCCAATCCTCCACATCGTAGCTCACGCTCAAGTTCCGCCCAAGCCGCAGGGTAGCGCCCGCGTTATGAACGCGGTCCATCGATTTCGGACCTGCGTACAGCAGGTTGTCGCAGGAATACCCGAGGGACAAGAACCTGAAAGGCCTGAGCATCACGCCTTGAGTGTAGGACCATTCCGTGCCTTCGAAGGCGGAGCTCCTGAAGGCCGTCAGTCGGCTGCCCCAGAAAAAGTAGCGCCGGAGAATGTCGGTGGAATACGTCAAGCTCCAGCGGGATTCATCCAGCCCCTTGTCCGCATAGCGGTACTCGAAGCCCGCGCCAAAGTGGTCCAGATTACCGCCCACGCGGAACTGGGAAATCTCGTCGTCATACTGGTAGTCCAGCAAGGTTCCCCAGGAATCAAAAGCCGTAAGGCCGGCGGGGTTTCCGAAAACGCCGTGGGCACCTTCTAAAGACACAAAGCCGGATTCCCCCGGCAGGTAGGCGAAAGCGGGGGCGAGAAGGAACAGGCAAAGACGAAAGAACGGACCTACGGCCTTACAGACGAAAGACGAGAGATGCCGCAGGAAACAATACTTCTGGTAACCTTGTCGCATTCGTGACCGTCCTGTGGTTTACGGGAATTCTGCCCTTAAATATAGTTCCACCTTGTGGCCCGTCTCAAAGCCGAACAGGTTCCCGCGATTCATTTCATAGGCCATGCCTATGCCGAAGGGGAACGGGAACCAGCCCACATAGCGGGCGATATCACCCCGCATCCTGAATCCACGGTACAGGTCGTCCATCTTCTGATAGTCTTTTGCCAGATTGTGGTTTTCCGATTCCTGGATACGCCAGCGGAAAAGGAACACGTAACCCACTTGCCAACCCGTGCGGGAGTACTTATCCCAGAAGACGTTCCAGACAAAGGAGGTTTTCGCCCCCAGTTCGTCACCGGGTTGGTAGTTCCTGTCTTCGATGAAAGAGTAATACTGCCCCGAAAGTCCCAAAAGCATGTTCGGGCTAAAACGGTACACGCCCATGGGCTCGATTCCCAAGCGTTCAAAACGTTCCACCCGGCTTCCGTCACCAGGCTTAAAGCGCCAGCTCACATTCAGGCCGAAATACTGTATCGGGAAAAACTTCATTCCCACAAAAGATTCATTTAAACCGTTCACCTGCAGGTTCACCATTTCATGAATCTGATCGTGAAGCATTGTTTGCCACTCGTAGCTGACAAATCGATACGACATATCGGTGTAAAAACTCAGGCAGTTACAAGGAGCCACCTCTACAGACCATTTCAGGTCCGCACTGTAAACGTCGTCCCGAAGCTCGCCAACACCGCCTACCATAATGGCATTCTGGGGTGGCAAAACTGGCTTTAGTGGTTCTGTTGCAAAAACGGAAACAATGAACGTTACAATAAAAAACGGAACGAGCCGCAGGGTATGCCCTGCAGCCCGCAGCATTACAAGCAAATTAGTATTTTCCGTACTTGTAGCCGTATCCATCCTGGCTGCCATGTTCGTACTTGTTGATGACAATAGAGGCATGGGCGTTGGGATTGCCCTTGAGAATCTGGCTCATACCATCCTGAATAGCTTCAATGGAATGCTTGTCATATTCAATAACCATCACAACTTGGGCAGCCACACGGCAAGCAAGGGCAGCATCCGTCACCAACATGATAGGCGGAGTATCGATGATAATCAAGTCGTACTGCGTCTTGAATTGTGCAATCAGTTCTGCATAATGCTTGGAACCAAGCAATTCCGCCGGATTTGTCGGAACGTTTCCACAGGGCAGCACAAACAGGTTTTCCACTTCGGTAGAGGAGATGACTTCTTCGGGTTGGACCTCCCGCAGCAGCACTTGGGAGAATCCCTTGCCGCGCTTGATACCGAATTCCTTATGCAGGCGTCCCTTACGCAGGTCTGCATCTATAAGCAGCACCTTCTTTCCAAGACCCGCATACAGGGCAGCAAGGTTCACAGAGATAAAGCTCTTACCCACCCCAGGAATAAGACCACTTACGCCGATAACCGGCTGATCCGATTCCATCATAGAGAACTCTAGAGAAGAACGCAGAGCGCGCAGGGATTCCACGGCCACGTCGTCGGGTTCCACAACGGCAAGCGGGCGTGTGCCCTTTGTACCCTTGGGGTTACCCTTGGGCACCTTGGCATAGACAGTAAAGCCCGTTTCCTTTTCGATAAAGGTGGCACTCTTGACACCGCCGCTAAGCTTATCCTTGAGCGAGACGATAGCCAAGCTGAGCAACAGACCTAAGAACAGGAAAATGCCGAGGATAATCTTTTTTCTCGGCTTTATCGGCTTCGTGGTCTGTTCTGCAAAGTCCACAATACGCACGGAACCCACTTCGCCGGCAGAAACAAGTCGCAACTGCTGCACACTGTTCAGCATATTGGTGTAGAGCACCTTGTTCAATTCCACTTCGCTAGTCAGCTTCAGCACTTCTTGTTGGGTCTCCGGCAAATCCTTCACATCCCTTGACGTTGCAGCCAATTCGCGACGTATCGCACGTTCCTGATCTTCAAGAGTCTTAACCGTGGGGTGTTCCGCATGAAACAAGCGAATGGCTTCTTGCTTTTTCTGTTGAATTTCCAAAATCTTCTGTTCCAACTGCATGCGCTTTTGGAGCACAATCTGGGTCTCGGCGGCCACGTCCACGGACCCCACCCTGTTTTGGTAGGCATTCATGTTCATCAGCGAAGAATCCAACCTGGCCTTCAAGTCCGGTAGCTGCTTTTCCAGGAACTCCAATGTCTGCTGGGCCTCGGCATTGCGTTCCTCCACGTTCTGCCGCAAATAAGAGGTCGCCACCTCGTTCAGCACATCCACAGCACGGTCCGGGTAGACATCTTGGTAGGAGAATTCCAATATGCCGGTACGCTTGCCCTTCTCTGCCACCTCGAAGTTTTTACGGAAGGCCTCAACCGCATCCAAGTACGTCATCTTGCCTACAGAAAAGCGCTGCCCCTTCCTGGCTTCCATCCGGTAGATTCCAAAGGAGGCCGTATCACCTGCATAGGGGAAGTGGTAAGTCTGTCCAACAACGCCGTTCAAAACACGCTTGTCGTCGTGGTCGTACAAAACAAAGTTCACCGAATCCGACGCCTTGGCCGTCCAGGGCTTTTCCCTGTCATCTAGGGGAACACCTTCCCAGGGAACCTCAAAATTCATCAATTCCATACGGCCTTCCCGATGGAAGAGCCTATCCCATTTCCCCTTCGGGATAGCGTAGAACTGCAGGCGCTTTGACTCCACAGTAGTTCCAAGCACCTTGCGGCTCTTAATCAGTTCTATTTCTGTTTCAGCAGGGCTTGTGGTGGTGAACATGGCCGCCATATCTCCCATCATGGCGCTTCCCTTGCTGTTCTTGCTTTCTATCTGCAACAAGGCATCCACCTGATATACTGGTCGAATCCACATTGCAACAAAGACTCCCACCGCAGCAGCAAAAAGCATGCACGGCAGTACGATGAACCAATTTTTCATCAGGTTCTGCAGCAGTTCAAAAAGATCCGTTTCTTCTTTCTTTTTAGATGCCATAAAGGTTCCCCATACAAACAGGGAATAAAATAGAAAAAAAACTCCAGATTTATTAAATTTACTGCGAATTATCCACGATGGCAGCACATTTCCACAGTCCCATCTTCAAATCACCCCCGGTTCGTTTCTGCATCGGAGTCCTTGTCGCGCTTTGCGGCATTTGCATGGCATGCTGCGGATGCGTGTGGAACGATACCGAGGACGCCCCCAACCACCTATCGCTAGACGATTCCGAATACCCGTACGCCGGTATCCCCAGATTAGTTATTGAAACCGAAAATTTCAGCCAAATCCGCAACAAGACAAGCAAAATTCCATCACAGTTACAAATTTGGGAAGAAAAGCAGCCTAGTAGCGAAGTTATAGAACTAAGCGTCAATGGCCGCGGTAATTCAAGTTTCACTATGGCAAAACACGGGATTAGGCTACGGTTAGTCCAAAAGCAAGCCCTTTTCGGAATGCCTAAAGACAAGGACTGGGTCCTGGTGGCAAACCAGCGCGACAAAAGCCTATTGCGAAATTTCATTACCTATCAACTAGCACAAATCCTGCAAGATAACTATTCTCCAAGATGCCACTTTGTAGAAGTATTCTTGAACCGGCAATACATGGGAGTCTACCTGCTTGTAGAATACCCTAAAATTTCAAAATATCGAATAAACATCGCCGAGAACGATTCCAGTTTCTTCTTTGAGAAAACAAAAGAGTGCGACCCAGACGACGTTTTTTTCAAAAGTCGACTTGGCCACACTTTTGTTATCCGGCAACCCAAGAACGCCTCACCAAAGTCGATTGCCCTATTAAAAGCGCATATTGACAAACTCGAACAGAAACTCGAAATGAACGATATCAACCTAGGAGAATGGGTTAATGTCAACGATTTTATCAGGTATTACTGGATTCAAGAATTTTCAAAAAATATGGACGGGGCATTCGGCCGCAGCATATTCATCACATGGCAACCAGGGAACTTGATTGAAATGGGACCCGTGTGGGACTTTGATCTAGCATACGGCATCGGAAATACGAAAATCATGAGTTCTAGCGACTGGTATGTCCGCTACCAAGGATGGTACAAGTATCTATTCCAAAACGAGTACATAAAAGAACTCGCAAGACAATATTGGAAAGAGCATCGGCAGCAGTTTATGGCTCTGGCCGACTCCATAGAATCAGCATCTAAAATTCTCACTTCTGCGGCTCGCAACAACTTTAAACGTTGGCCCGTGTTGGAAAAAGATGATTACTGGCCCTTTGTAGATTCTTACAAAAACTACGAAGAAGCCGTCAACACCCTTAAAGAATGGACCCAAAAACGCGTCCGGTGGATTGACGAACACCTATAATTTCTTATGTTTACAGTAAAACTGGAATAAAAGATGGTAAAGGGATCTGTAAAACTCTTAAATACGCGGATAGACAACCTTACTGTCAAAGAGTTGCTCGAGCAGTTAAACAAAGGGGTCCTTGTCACCCCCAATGTCGACATCATCATGAAACACCAGCGGGACAGGGAATTCCACGAGATGGCGGATCAGGCCGAATTTTCCGTCTGTGATAGTAAGGTTGTGAAACTCTCTGCAAAGTTGCTAGGACTCTCTCTAAAGGAAGCCATTCCGGGCTCAAGTTTTTTCCCTCAATACTGCGATTACCACGCCAAGGACGAAAATATCAAGATTTTTCTCCTTGGCGCAAAAGAAGGCGTCGGACTCAAGGCTCAAGAGAGAATCAATAAAAGAATTGGCCGCAAAATTATCGTAGGAGCCTATTCTCCACCGTTTGGTTTTGAAAAAGACGATGCAGAATGCGAGCACATTCTTAACGTCATCAAGGAATCCTCTGCGAACGTGGTACTTGTGGGGCTTGGCGAGCCCAAACAAACCAAGTGGATTTACAAATACAAAGACAGGCTACCAGGCATAAACGTGTTCATGGCGCTGGGTGCAACTATCGACTTTGAAGCCGGCAACATCAAGCGTGCCCCCGTCATCTTCCAAAAAATGGCACTTGAATGGCTTTACCGCCTCATCCAAGAACCCAAGCGCCTGTGGCGACGCTATTTCTTGGAAGACCTTCCGTTCTTTTGGTTGTTTTTCAAGCAGGTATTAGGCCTTTATCGGGACCCCTGGGGTAAAGAGGAAAAGGGATAGCCGTTCATTGCGATACTCTGTCCAACACCCCAACACCCCAAAAAACTATATTTAGAGCACCAAGACAATGGAGTTTCTTCGTGGCTAAAATTGTATACCTAGGAATGATCGGGGATATCATGCACCCGGGCCTCATCAACATTATCAATGAAGGTGCCAAGTA
Source organism: Fibrobacter sp. (assembly GCA_017503015.1). Classification (NCBI taxonomy): domain Bacteria; kingdom Pseudomonadati; phylum Fibrobacterota; class Fibrobacteria; order Fibrobacterales; family Fibrobacteraceae; genus Fibrobacter; species Fibrobacter sp. The sequence goes on from JAFVTX010000015.1 coordinate 15,427, forward strand.
CGGTGACGTGATGATTGGACTTTTCACCGACAAGGCGATTGCGACCCATAAGCGTCTGCCTTACCTGAACTACGAGCAGCGCAAGAACGTGATTGAGAACATCCGCGGGGTCTCTAAGGTGGTTCCGCAGGATGAATGGAGTTACGTAGAAAATCTGAAGAAATACAAGCCCGACTACATTATCCACGGCGATGACTGGCTTTACGGGCCGGACAAGTTCATCCGCGACGAAGTCTTCAAGGTGATGGAAGCCCAGGGCGGGAAGGTCATCGAGATCCCGTACACCAAGGGGATCACCTCCGCCGGTCTCAAGAAGGAAATGGACTCCCTCGGAACGACCCCACAGGCGAGGCTTTCTTCATTACGTCGCCTGATCGCGGCAAAGCCCATTGTCCGCATACTGGAATCGCACAACGGCCTTACGGGCCTCATCGCGGAACACACCAGCGTGGAGATAAACGGCTGCGTCCGCGAGTTTGACGGTATGTGGTCCTCATCCCTTACCGACTCCACCAGCAAGGGCAAGCCGGATATCGAGGCGGTGGACCTCACGACCCGCCTGCACGACCTGAACGACACCCTTGAGGTCACGACCAAGCCAATCATCTTCGACGGCGACACGGGCGGAAAGGTGGAACACTTCGGCTTCACGGTGCGCACGCTCGAACGCCTCGGCATTTCCGCGGTGATCATCGAGGACAAGGTGGGCCTCAAGCAGAACTCGCTCTTCGGAACCGACGCCATCCAGACGCAGGACACCATCGAAGGGTTCTGCACCAAGATCCGTGCGGGCAAGGAAGCGCAGGTCACCGAGGACTTCATGGTGATTTCCCGCTGCGAATCCCTTATTGCGGGCAAGTCCGTGGACGACGCCCTGGAACGCTGCCACGCCTACGTGTCGGCGGGCACCGACGGCATCATGATCCACTCCAAGGACAAGAGCGGCGAGGACATCAAGGAATTCTGCAGGCGCTTCCGCGAGAAGGATGCTCACACTCCGATTGTCGCCGTGCCTACAACCTACAACCAGTTCACCGAAGAGGAACTGGCGACCTGGGGCATCAACATCGTCATCTATGCAAACCACATGCTGCGTTCTGCATACCCTGCTATGGTGAAGTGCGCTGAATCTATCTTGACGCATAGCCGTAGCCTGGAAGCCTCCAACGACTACTGCATGCCCATCAAGCAGATTCTGAACCTCATTCCCGGAACGATGAAGAAGTAACGGTATTCTATCTATGATCAGCCCGAAGTTTTTTATCGACACGCTGGGCTCCTACGGCATTGACTTTTTTGCCGGAGTCCCCGATTCTTTGCTCAAGAACATCTGCGCCTACATTGCCGACAACAAGGATGCAAAGCATAACGTGATTGCCGCGAACGAAGGCGCCGCTGTGGGACTTGCCGCGGGTTACCACCTGGCGACCGGCAACATCGGTGTTGTTTACATGCAGAATTCAGGCGAAGGCAACATCATCAACCCGCTCGCTTCGCTTACGGACAAGGAAGTCTACAACATTCCGGTGCTGCTCCTCATTGGCTGGCGCGGTCGCCCCGGCGTTCATGACGAACCGCAACACGTGAAGCAGGGCAAGGTGACGACCGGCATCCTCAATACGATGGGCGTGAATTACGACGTGCTCTGCAAGGAAGAGGACAAGGCGACAAAGCAGATTGCGAAGGCCGTCAAGACGATGAAGGAAACGGGCGAGGTCTATGCGCTTGTCATCGAGAAGGACTCCTTCGAGGATTACAAGCTCCAGAGCGTTGAGAAAAACGACCTCACGATGAGCCGCGAAGAAGCCATCCAGACGGTGGCTGCTGCGCTCGGCGAAAAGGACGTGATTGTCTCTACCACGGGCATGATCAGCCGCGAACTTTTTGAATACCGCGCCCAGAAGGGTGAAGGTCACGAGCGCGACTTCTTGACGGTGGGCTCCATGGGACACGCCTCGCAGATTGCGCTTGGCATCGCGATGGAAAAGGAAGACCGCAAAGTATGGTGCTTTGACGGTGACGGTGCGACCATCATGCACATGGGTTCCATGGCGATTGTCGCGAGCAAGTCTCCTGCAAATTACGTTCACGTGGTATTCAACAACGGTGCACACGACTCTGTGGGCGGCCAGCCGACGGTGGGCTTGAAGATTGACCTTCCTGCAGTCGCGAAGGCCGTAGGTTATCGCGATGCCCTGACTGCCGACAGCAAGGAATCGCTTGCGGCGGCCCTCGGAAAGTTGAATGGCATGCAGGGCCCCGTGCTCCTCGAAGTCAAGGTGAAGAAGGGCAACCGCAAGGATCTGGGCCGCCCGACGACGACACCTATCGAAAACAAGAACGCGCTGATGGAGTTCCTGAGGAAATAAAAATGCGACTTGCCCTGTTGTCGGACATCCATGCGAACGTGACGGCATTGAATGCGGTGCTCGAAGAAGTTGGACGCCGCCATGTCGACAAGTTTGTGTTGCTGGGTGACCTTGTCAATTACGGCATGCGCCCGAACGAGATTGTAGAAATGGTCCGCGACATGGACGATAAGTTTGTCGCGAAGATTTGGGGCAACCACGAAAAGGCGGTGATGGACAACGATACGACCCGCTTTGCCACAGATCGCGGGCGCGCCATCCTCCACTATACGCAAAAGCGCCTCTCGCAGGAATCCATCGACTTCATCAATAACAAGATGAACCGCGACGGCACTTGTTCCCTGGAAATCGACGGCAAAAAGTTCCTGCTGGTGCACGGCATCCCGGGCGACCCGTACTGGGGCAAGTTTACGCCGGCGGAACTCATGCGTGAAGAGTATGTTCCGTACGATTTCGTGCTGACGGCGCATTCCCATGTGTGCCATTACTTCGAGGTGCTTTTCAAGGCGGATTCTCCGAGCACGAGGAACAAGAAAAAAACCGTTTTTATCAATCCCGGTTCCGTCGGGCAGCCGCGCAACATCAATCCCTGCGCACAGTTCGGAATTCTCGACACCGAGACGACGGAATACGAACATGTTTGTGTCCCGTACGATATCGTGGCGGAACAGGAACTTTATACGGACGAGGTAGATGTGTTCTACAAGGATCGTCTGACTTTAGGAATTTAAACAGAGGCTTAGCATGAAGAAAAATCTGTATGTCATAAGTGGTGCCACCGGCATGACCGGCAGTGAACTTTCGCACCAGCTGCTGAAAGAAGAAAACATCGTTGTCGGTTTTGACAACTTCTTCGCCAGTTCCATCGACACGGTCAAGGACCTGGTCGGTCGCGATGACTTTGTCTTTTTTGAATACGACATCAACAATGCCGAACACATGGCCGCTGTCGCCGACAAGGTGAAGAGCCTCAAGGGTTCGTATTCTGGCCGCCTGATATTTATCAACTGCGCTGCAGTAGTCCACACGAAGCATTTCTACGAAGTGGAACATACGTTCCAGACGAACGTCATCTCGATGAAGACCTTCCTCGAAATGGCAATCGCCCTCGGTGCCGACACCTACATCAACTGCTCTACCTCCGAAGTGTATTCCATGCAGTCGTGGAACGCGAACGGCGGCGTCCACGAAGACGATTTCTTGGTCATGGCGACGGCGGAACATAGCCAGCGCACAAGCTATGCGGTGGGCAAGCTCCTTACGGAATTCTTCATGAAGGATGCCGTGGACAAGGGCAAAATCAAGGGCTGCTCCATCCGCTTTGCGAACGTGTACAGCAAGCACGAACGCTTTGCCGACCACATTATCCCGCACATCATTAACAACCTTCTCGAAAAATCAGAAGTTACGTTGCTCGAGAATTCGAAGGTCAACAAGCGTACGTTCCTCCACAATATCGACAGCTGTCGCGCCGTGATGGAACTCATGGAATCGCCCGAAGCTCTCGACGGTACCGTCTATAACGTCGCGACCGACGAGGAAATCTCCATTGTGGACTTGACCAAGCTTATCGCGAAGAAGATGGGCATGGACGACGTGAAAATCAAGTTCGAAGGTTTCCGCAAGTCCGACCCGGAACGCCGCCTGCTCAATACCGACAAGATTCGTACGCGTACTCACTGGAAACCCATTGTGACTCTCGACGAAGGCCTTGAAATGTGCGTGAAGAGTATTGAAAGATGAAGTACTTGATTATTACTGTTGCCGGGACGGCGACCCGCTTTAACAGGGATACCGAAAAGGAAACCCTGAAGTGCCTTTACTATAAGGATTCCCCGAAGTTTGCGCTGTTGAACCAGCTTATCAAAAACTGCGGTGAACACGACAAGTACATCATCGTGGGCGGTTACCTCTATTCGGCTCTCGAAGAATACGTGAAGGAAAATCTCCAGGCCTACGGCGACAAGATTGAACTGGTTTATAACGAGCACTTCAAGGACTACGGTTCGGGCTACAGCTTGTACAAGGGCATCGAGGCCGTGAAGAAACCGGGCAATGTCACCTTCGTCGAAGGCGACCTGTTCTTCTTGAAAGAAAATTTCAAGAAGGTCTACGATAGTGAGAAGAGCGTGCTCACGATAAACCGTGAACCCATCTATTCGAACAAGGCTGTGGCGCTTTATGTATCAACGGATGGCCGCCCCCATTACCTGTACGACACGAACCATTCTTCGCTTACGATTCCGGAACCGTTCCTGGCGGTATTCAATTCTGCGCAGATGTGGAAGTTCCAGTCGGCAGAAAAACTGCACGAGGCCGTCGCATCCCTTACCGAAAAACAGCTCCAGGGTACGAACCTCGAGATTATCCAGGCGTATTTCAACAGGCTCTCCCGTGAAGAATATGACGTGGTCACGTTCGATGCCTGGTACAACTGTAACACCGTTGTGGACTACAACATTGTCCGCGAACTTATGGAGTAAGATATGGATATCCTGAACAAGAAAATTGCCTTGCTCAAGTCCAAGGTCGAAAAGAACGAGACGATTACGATCATGATTATCGGGCTCGGGAGCGTCGGTACGTTCCTGCTCGACTTTTTGGTGAGCCTCCGTGACCCGCAGCTGAAAATTGTGGTCGCAGGCCGCAATGCCGCCAAGATGCAGATGGACGTGAACATCGTCCGCACGGCAGCGACAATCCGTCGCGAACTGCGCAGCCAGATTGAAATTCTCGGCGACTGCGACCTGAACGATGTCGACAGCATCGCCGCGACCATCAAGAAGGCTAATCCCGACTTTATCGTGAACAGCAGCCGCGTGTATTCGGGCCTCAAGTACGGGAGCATCTCGTGGAGCAACCTGCGCGCTTACGGCATCTGGTCTCCGCTTTCTATCCGTTACGCGAAGAACATCATGGCCGCTTACGAAAAGACTGGCTCGAACGCCGTCACCATCAATACCTCGTATTCCGATGCCGTGATCCCCTGGCTCAAGTCTGCGGGCAAGACTTACTTTGATTTCGGTAGCGGTAACCTGAACCACCTGATTCCGCGCATGAAGTTCTTCATGGCCAAAAAGTACAACATCGACAACCTGAACGATATCGATGTGACACTTGCGGTGAGCCATTTCCACGACGTGGTGATTTCCAAGGAAGGCCACGCCGAAGGCCAGACGCTGCTCTTGAATTTCAAGAAGGATGGAAAGGACTTGCCTTTTGACCAGGCCGAAGTGCTTGCTGCCTGCTCCATCCCGATGCCTGTAGATCAGAAGCGCAACATGATGAACGCTTCGAGCAATTTCAACATAATTGATTCCATCTTGACCGCTCTCCGCGAAAAGACGGTGACCAAGGTGCATGCGCCCGGTGTCGATGGCGAAATCGGGGGCTACCCGGTACTCATTGACGGTGCGAAGGCGGAAGTCTCTTTCGATACTTCGCTCTTTGGCATGGACGACATGCGTGCTGCAAACCGCAAGTCTATTTACTGCGACGGCATCGAAAACGTGGAAAACGGTACGCTCGTCTATACCGACGAACTTGTGGCGAAGGTGAAGAAGGCTTTCAACGTCGATTTGCCGAAGCGCGTCGCGTTCGAAGACATCGAGAAGACGGCCGACTTTATCATCAAGAACATTATCGAGCCGTTTGTCAAATAAAATGGCCTCCATAAAACAACAGACGATCAATAGTTCTAAATGGAACTTCATTGAGCGTGTTTCAACCCAAGGAATTCAATTTTTCCTTGGCATCATTATGGCCAGGCTCCTAGTCCCAGCTGATTTTGGGATAATAGGCATTCTTGCAATTTTTTTCACCATCTCCCAAACAATCATTGATAGTGGATTCAACGCGGCCCTCATCCGAAAAAAAGACGTTTCCGAAAAAGACCTAAGTACTGTTTTTTTCTTCAACATCTCTGTATCCATAATCGCATACGCGATATTGTTTTTCACTGCGCCGTGGATTGCTGATTTCTTTGGAATATCCATCATCAAAAATGTTCTAAGGGTTCAATCAGTCATCTTAATCATCAACGCAATTGTTGCTGTTCAAGTCGCCATTCTCAACATCAAACTGGACTTTCGGTCTCTCGCCAAAAGAAATGTAGCGTCCACCTTAATCTCTGGATGTTCTGGTGTTTCCCTTGCATACTTAGGCTTCGGAGTTTGGGCACTCGTTTACCAACAAATCATTGCGGCAGTCGTCAACCTTATAATTATAAGCTTCATCTGCAGATGGTACCCCAAAACCTGGATTAGTAAAAATTCATTCAAAAGTTTAGGCTCTTTTGGAAGCAAACTTTTAATCTCTAGTTTAATTCACACTTTTTATGTAAATTTAACCACATTTGTTATAGGAAAATTCTATTCCGCAAAAGACCTTGGTTTCTACACAAGAGGGCTTCACTTCGCCGAATTGCCTAACAACACCGTAAACGGAGTTCTTGGGACCGTCACCTATCCAATTCTTTCTCGAATACAAGACGATGACGATAATCTGATCAGAGTGTACAGGCGATATATCAAAATTTCTTCTTTGGTCATTTTTATATCAGCCGGGTTAATCTGTGCACTCGCCAAGCCCATCGTACTCCTATGCCTTTCCGACAAATGGGCAGAATCCATTATCTTTCTTCATATTTTCGCGTTTTCAGGGATGTTCGACCACCTAAGTACAATCAATCTAAATCTTCTAAAAGTCAAAGGCCGATCGGATTTATTCTTGAAACTCGAAATAATCAAAAAAAGCATCTCTATTGCAATGCTTGTAGTCGCTATTCCACATGGCGTCCTGGCAATATGCATTTCCAGACTACTGTATAATCAAATTGCTGTATTCATCAACACCTACTACACCGGGAAGCTCTTTAAATTGGGCTATATACAGCAAATCAAAGACTTTTCCCCCTATTTACGTTGTTGCCTCGCCGGATGCATTCCCGCCTATCTTATTACTTTACTAGATTATCCACATATTGTCACGATTTTATTAGGTGCAACTATATCTTTTTCAATTTACTGGTTTTTGCTTCGCAAAGATCAAGAAATGCAAGAAGTTGTTAGGATTGCTACAAAAATGCTAAGAGGAAATCATGAAAATTCTTAGAAAAGCACATACCCTTTTTGATACATTTGTCAACTCTATAACGAAAAAAGATAGCCATTCCATACTCTTTTACCCCCATCAAAATTGCCTTGCGGACAACTACGACATTTTTAACGGAGATTCAAGTAATACATTATGCCTTTTAAAGAGCATCATAAGCGATATTCAATTTGATGGTTATCGGCTTTACGTTGTGTATTACCACAAGGACAAGTTACAATCTTATATCGAATACAGCAAGTCCATCCAAAACAAAGAAATCCTATTCATTTACGAAAAAGATTATTCCACATTTAAAAAAGCTTTTATTAAATGCCCTACAGTTTTTACAGACTGTGATTACATTACATTCCCCTATAGAGTCCATTCACAGACTATTATTTGCTTAAATTACTATGCTGGTCCATTTAAAAAAGAATTTCATCGATGGACAAACCATGGTGGATTCAAAAGATACCTAAAGGAACAAAAGAAAAAATTTAGGGAATACGATTACCATTTATCAATTTCGGACATCTTTTCCAAACTCATTGCTGTTGACATTGGTCATTATTATCCACATCTTCTTTCCCTTGGCTTTCCTCGAAACGATGTCCTTTTAAACAAAAATACCAACCTTCGCAACGAAATAGAAAAACAGATCGGATTCAAAATAAATCACTTAATAACATACGTCCCAACGCATCGTGATTATGAAAATCCCGGACGCGAGTTTTATTCCCCTGACCAGGTAAAAACAAGATCTATCTGGGGCAACGTTTCAAACGATGAACTCAATGCTTTAGAAAACTTTTTGGAAGAATCCGGCACGGTAATTATTGCTAAGGCGCACGCAATTCAAGCGGCACAAGTATCCAACGTAAAAAAAGAGAACAGCAAATGCATCCTGTTTTTTGACGATTTAATCAAAAAAATCAATACAAGCCTATATCCCATTTTATCCATATCGGACGCCATCATATCGGATTACACCTCTACCGCCTACGATTTCCTTTACACCGGACGTCCTATCATCTATTATTTTTTCGATATTGATGCTTACCGAGCGGCAAGAGGTTTTTTCATAGAACCCATAGAATCTATTTGCGCCGGCCACTTGACATACAATATCAACGAACTAATCGAAGCCATCAAGGACGTAATAAACGGCAATGACCCATACAAAGCAAAAAGAGAAGTTCTTCAACAAATTTTTGCTCCTCACATAGACAACCATTCAACCGAGCGGATAAAAAATTTCTTTTTCGGCCCTAAAAAAAAGGATAAATTTCCGTGATTCTGTTTTACATCGGAATCATCCTGTTATGTTTTTACGGAATGAAGCGGGCGACTTCCGGTAGTTTTCATGACGACTTTTTGTCAAAAGACCAATGTAATGCAATAAAAGGCTTTTTTATTGTATTTGTTTTTATCCGGCACGTTCTTCAATACGTAAGAAGAAGCGGCTACGACTTCAATTCCGCACCCGACACAATTCTAACCTTGGTCGATCGAGAACTTGACCAACTCATCGTTGTCATGTTCCTGTTTTATTCCGGATACGGAATCATGGAATCCATAAAAAAGAAGGGATTCCCATACATAAAGGGGATGCCCTTAAAAAGGATTCTTCCGACCATTTTGAATTTTGACATAGCTGTATTATTCTTTCTTATAACCGCCTTATTATTGAACACCGATATAACAGTCTCGCAGGCTCTCCTATCCTTTACCGGCTGGGACTCTCTTGGCAACAGTAATTGGTATATCTTCGCGATAGTCCTTCTCTATTTTATTACGTGGCTATCATTTTTCTTAACGAACAGAAAAAAACAAAATTTCCATAACGCCCTCGTTATGTCTATCGGTTTATGCTTTATCCTACTTTTCATATTATACCAATATAAAGAAACCTTTTGGTACAACACCTTGTTTGCCTACATCGCAGGAACACTGATTTCATTCCATCAAGACAAACTCATCCCTCTTTTCAAAAAAAACTTTTGGCCTTTTTTTGCCCTGTTCTTGATTTCAACAGTTTTATGCAAATTAGACCATCATGATTTCATGTGCCTAAAGTTCAACATAACGAGCATTACATTTGCACTCACTATAATGCTATTCACCATGAAGGTTAAAATTCAAAACAACATCTTGATTTGGCTAGGTTCGCACCTATTCCCGCTGTACATATACCAGAGAATCATCATGATTGTGCTTTACAACGTGGACGGTGGATTATTTGTAAAAGCCCATCCGGTTGTCTTTGTCACCTTGAGTTTCGTGGCAATGATTGTATGGGGATTTCTGTTTAAATATTGGGATTTAACGAAGCTTATACGACCAACAAAGTAAACGTGCAAGCATTTTTAGCGACGTCTTGAATTTAAACGCCATTCGAATCATTTTCCATCGCATTTTTCTATCGGAAACACAAAGGGCATTGCGCAAAATATCACGTGCGACTCTATCTCGAGATGACGCGTAAGTCACCATAAAATCGGGGTGCTTTTGCAGCATCAGATTCCAGGCCTGCAAATACCTTTCTGGTTTTTTTGAAATGGAATCATCTTGCAAAAGATAATCTACCAAGGCGTCATCCATACAGTAAATAGAAAAACTCTTTTGGATACGCACCAACATTTCAAATTCCTGGAATCTCGTCATTTCCGGATCAAACTTTTCCTGTTTAAACACAAGGCTTTTGCCGATTAGCGTTTGCGTTCCAATAGACATGGGCAGTTCATTTTTGGGCAGGAACCCGCTTTTAAAATAGTCCGACACAAGGCCCACTTTTTTACCGCTCACAACGCGATTCATTCGGCAGAACAAGACATCGGCACCTTGCTTGGTTAAAGCCTCTAGTTGCAGTTCTAGCTTATTGCTATGCCACAAGTCGTCGCTATCGTGAAAAGCGATATAATCCCCGGTAGCCTCGTCTACGCCACGATTCCGAGCAACGCAGGCGCCGCTATTTTTTTGATAAACATAGCGAACCCTAGAGTCCTTGAATTTACCTACAACCTGTGCAGTGTCGTCCGTCGATCCGTCATCAACAACAATCAACTCTATATCAGAATAACTCTGATTCAGCACGCTTTCCATGGCCCGCTTTAAAAGTGGGGCTCGATTGTATGACGGGATGACAACAGAAATCATTGCAGCGAACCACCTTTCATACTTTCAATCGTCCGTTTAAACATCTGAAACAAGTCAAAAGAGGGGTTCCAGCCCAATTGCTTCAATTTACGGACATCCAGATTTATCTTCATAACAGGGTTGTAGCCTAATTTTTCTGCATTTTCGGCGATATCAAAAACAACATGACTTTTTCCATTTGAAAAATTGTCACAAACAAACTGAGCCATATCTGCAATTGTTATTGCCGTTTCTCGGTTTGCCACATTATAGGCTTCGCCGACGACACCCTTCAAAAGGATTGCCAACATGGCAATCACTGCATCCGCCACATAACAATAACTACGCAGCGTTTCTCCCTTGGTTTTTAAAACAATATCCTTACCCTCTATGGCACAACGAGCAAACTGGGCAAACACGCGTCCATCATTGTAGGCCACCCCCGTACCAAAAGTCTGCGTCAGTCGGGCAATTTTTACAGGGATTCCATATTCTGACGCGTAAGACGCGCACAAACATTCCGCCATCCGTTTCCCTTCGGAATAGCAACTACGGACTTTTAGCGGGTCAATATATCCCGAATAGGATTCATCTATGTCAACAATTCCTTCCGAGGGCATTCCATAAACCTCTAGCGATGAAAGGTACAGGATACCTTTTAACTTCATTGACTTTAAACGAGATAGCAACTTATCGGTACCATACAATGCCGTATGAATTGTTTCTACAGGCACCGTCACAAACGCTTTTGAACTCGTCTCGCTTGCGGCATGAATCACATAATCGATTTTTTCGGGTAACTGATAATCACCCGACATATCCCCGACCACCAAGCTGATTTTACCACATTGCAACAATTCGCCAAACATCGACTGTGCTTTTTCCCCATTACGAACCATCGCATAAATGTTAATTGACGAATCGTAAAGGCGATTTCTGCATGCCAAGGCCCTTACCAAATGGGAACCCAAAAGCCCTGTCGCTCCAGTCACAAGGATCGACGAGCCTTCTAGTTGTGACCAGGGAACCACCGGAGAATTTGCAACATATTCCAAATCCTCTTGCATCAAGGGATCCTTAGTTTCCATTACCCCCCCCCTACAAGCCAAAGACCTGCGAATTCTGCTGCGCTTCGTATATGGCCTTGAACAAGAAGAAGTCCATTGGCGTAGTAATCTTTATATTCTCAGAAGGGCCCTCGACCATTTGCAAAGAAAATCCATAATGTTTCATCAAGCAGGCCGAATCAATCATATTTAATATGTTTTCTGAACGGGCACGAACATGGGCACTCAACAAATCATCCAACAGAAAACTTTGCGGGGCACGTGCAAAATGGCAGCGGTCGCGATTATAGATTTCTTGGACCTCAAATTGCTCATTAGATGTAATTAAGGTTTCTATCGCGGGTGCAACCGTTATGGCAGAGCCATAGCGGTCAACACACTCTATATTATCAGAAATAACCTTCTCCGATATCAACGGGCGCACCCCGTCATGAACCAAAACAACGCTCCCCGGTTCAGTTTCGCCGCTTTCATGAATGGCCTTAAGGCCATTGTATATCGATTCCTGGCCGGTTGATCCTCCCGGCACAATCCAGCGAACCTTCTTAATCGAAAAACGCGCCAGCAGGTCCTTTAGATAATCAATCCAAGATTCCAAACAAACAACGCAAATAGCATCTATTTTCGGATGATTTTCAAAATGCATCAACGTGTGAATGATAATAGCCCGACCATCCAGTTCCAAAAACTGCTTTGGACGAGCCTTGTTGTTCATTCGCGTTCCCGTTCCGCCAGCAAATATCAATGCAATATTTTTCATATCAACCTCTACGGTTCAATATAGCATTTATGGCAAATCGCCCGAAATATGTTTTCGCTATAACAAGTGCCCGAAATGGACTTGTCTTCGAAAAGGTCGTTCAACAGGTTCGTCGCCGTCATGTTTCCTGTTTCAAGAAAAGCGATAAGATCATCCACCGTCTTTGCCCGTTCTTTTACGACACGACCATATGCATCGTTCAGCGAGGAATACGACAGGTAGTCCTCTTCGTCGGGCACAAAGAACACAATTGGCCGGTTTAGCAGGGCATAATCAACACAACAGCTGGAATAATCCGTCACAAGACAGTCGGCAGCCATAAGCAAATGCTGGACCGATTTTACGTTTTTATCACTAAGTACCCGGAAATGCGGATTGGAGGAGTCTATCTTGAACGAAGAGAGCGGGTGAAGTTTTACCAAGAAGAGAATGTTATGAGCCACCAAGAAATCATTGAATTTCTGGCTAGCCACCAATTCTTCAAGAATATCCTTGACCATATCACGGCGGATATTTGGACTCACACGGTACGTCGGCATGTAAAGGACCACTTTAGAAAACGCGGCGACATCAACATCCGACAGCAAATCCTGCTTTTGCATATCCGAAAAGAACAGGTCGTTGCGCGGCTGTCCTGTAATGACAATGCTGTCTCGCTTGACACCAAACTGTTCCATGGAACGTTCTGCGGTATATTCCGACGTTGCCAGAGAATAGTCTCTGTAGACCCAGTTGAAAAAACAATCCAGCGTCTTTTTCAGTTTGAGTTTTTTGCCATGATAATTTTCATTGTAGATTTTTTTGAATCCGCCTACACCATGCCACAAAGAAACAATTTTGGCACCACCCACCAAGGGGAGTAAGCCAAAATCATCAAGTCCGTTTGTCATTATGGCGACACCACAACGTAAAGACGTCCACACCCCTTTTAGCGATGTGCTCACGCAGGCTTCGTAACCCAACTCACGAACCTTCTGCGCAACGGATTTTTTTCGAGTCAGCCAGACGCACCTGATTCCAGGGTAATGCTTATTGACATATTCAAATAGAAATTTGGAATTGTCGTCATACTTCATTCCTTTCCAGCACCCGAAAACCCACAGTTTCCTGTCACGGATAGAAAGAACCTTCAAGACATGAAAAACAAGTGCCGCAAGGGGCAACGAAATTTTTCGCCATTCCAATACTTTTTTCAACATTTCACTTTCAGCGGCTGAAATTTATTCTCTTTACCCGTTTGTTGTTCTTTATTTTGGCGCTATGCTTGGAATACAGGACCAGCAGCCAAACAGGCATCAACAAATAAATCCACTTTTTTAGAGTGCCGTAGGAGAAAATTTCTTTCCGACAGAACCGTTTCCAGAAATACGCCCCAACAACGTTCTCCAAGACCGGATTTTCAGAGCCGGCGTCGCGCCAACTTCCAAGACCGTTGTGAACACAAACATTATTTCCATCGAAGGTGTTGATGGTAAAATAAGAGTCCGGATAAATAGTCATATCGGAAAAGTTCAAGGGCCTGCCATCAAACTTGACCAATTCCCCCTTGTATCGGTACATCTCCATAAAAACTTTCGTTATTATACAAGGCATTGCATTCATGTCGCAACTGCCGTCAGGTAAAATAAAATGCCGATCCTTGTAGTACTCAAGACACTTCTGAATAAAGGGATGATGCGGTTTGGCGCCAATGACATGCGCCGCCACCTGGTCAGTAAACTCCGTCCCAACAAAAAGTTGGTTGTCCAGGAACCTGTCAAAATTCCCATAGACAGTCACGTCGGCATCCAGATAAATTCCGCCATACTTCTCAAGAACCCATAAGCGAAAATAATCCGTAACAAAAGCCCATTTCTGCTTGGAGTACGCTTCCCTGGCGTATAAAAAGTCGTTAAAGGGGAAATTATCCTTGTTCCATTCGACTATCTCATAGCCCTCCAGGCATTCGCGCCAAGACTGAATACACCTCTCCACCCGTTCGTCCTTCTTGTCAGACAACCAGAGATAATGAATCTTCTTCTGAATAGCCACTATATGCTCCACAAACGTTTGAAATGTTTACGGGTAGACCTAAAAATATAGGGAGAAAACCACTGCACAGCAATCATCAACTTCAAAAAAAATGGCAAAATGCGGGAAATGTTCTTTTTCGTGTAATAAACTTTTGATATTTCGGACTGAATCATCGAAAAGGAACCATAGCGGGCAACGTCGTCTTGCCTGCCACGACCACCGCGTATCAAGTGAACAACGCTAGGTCCATCGATTATGGCGCGTTTCAACCCCTTTTTTGCCATACGCCACTGCAAATCTGTTTCTTCGTAATACAAGAAGAAATTTTCGTCAAAACGTGCGTCCGGAGTGTTCCTTACAAACAGGTCCGCTCCGACAACATAGTCAACATTTCCCACAACCCGCTCGTAATGGGGTATCGGCCGGAGTTTCGAGAAGTCCAGGCGCAATAATTTCATTATGTTCTTCACATAGAAGGCAGCCACGTGATGCAGGCCCGCCATAAAGATTTTGCGCCCCTGCGGGAACCTATTGTACGACTCCGTCCATTGCCCCTCGGCATCAATAAGATTACACCCTAACGCCCCAAGGTTCTCTGACTCGTGGTCCTTCCAGAAATCCAAAAAACATTTAATGGCGTTGTTCTTCAAAAGTGTATCGCTATTCAAGTAAAAAACAAATTCCCCACGGGCAACATCCAATCCGCGATTATTCGCCGTCCCAAACCCAAGATTAGCGCGATTTTCCACCAGAACAGCCTGCGGAAACTCACGCTTCACCATTTCCACAGAGCCATCCGCGGAACCATTGTCAGAAACAATCACCTCAAATGAAACGCCCTCGGTCTGTTCGTAAACCGAATGCAGGCAATCGCGCAACAAATCACAAGTGTTAAAACTGACTACAATGACAGAAGCATCTATGGAGGGGTTCATTTGCCGGCCCCCTTTGCTGTAGAATCTTCGTCCTGATCATCACTCTCAACAGCAGGGCGTTTATACTCTTCCTCCAGCGTTTCCCGACGTTCAAACTTGTTTATAATATGCCCTATACAGAACCAATAAAGGAAGGGTTGCAGGGTTCCCAATTCCCAAACTGCCGCACCAATCATGGCAACAAAGCAAAAGCACAATGTACAAACTTCGAAAAACGCATATTTGAAAATCTTAGCCCCACAAAACAGCGCATAAAAGCACACCCCGAGCAATGACGCAAAACCAAACATACCTAATTCAGCGGGAACGCGCACGTAGTCACTATCGGGGATTCCCTGATAGCCCATCTCAATCGCCCCGTGGCTATAGCACCCCAATCCAGAACCCAAAAGCGACAGTTTTTCAATAAATTTATCAAAAAGGGAGATTCTATCGCCAACAAGGTTCCCTTCATAGTTCAGGCTCCTATTCAACACGTACTCAACAAAATCCACGCTCATATAGTTCATCACAACAAAAACAATGCCTACGCAAAAAACAATCGCCGAACCCCACAGGATATACAATAGTTTTACAGAAGGCAAGCGCTTGATTGTTGCATAAACGGTCAATGCCAAAAAGAACGCTAAACAGAAAGCAATCGAAACACGTTGCTGGGCAAAGAACAAGCAGAAAAAACTAAGTGCAAAACAAGCCAAATCCAATTTATTGTAGTAATTGTCAACGACTATCTTTTTTGATGAATACATAAACAAGAACAGTGAGGAATAGCCCATAAAATAGGAATGAGGCCAAAAGGACGAAAACCTGGTCAACTCATACAAAACATGCCCTGAAAGTGTACTTATGTCAGAATTAAAGTCATTCCAAATGACCGACGCCTTATAAGCCACATAAAATCCAGGCTGGAAGAAATAGAAATACACCCCGCAAAGCATGGCAAAAAAGAGCGGAGCCCTAAAATTCTCGAAAAAGTCGTCTGACTTGAATTTTTCCGAGCGCGCCATGTAGTAAAAGAGTATCGGTATAATTTGCGACCGGACACCAAGATAGTAAAGACGCAAGGGATAGGTGTTTTCAACAAAGAAATAGGAACTAAGGCTGTATAGCAATAAAAGAAATACCAAAAGGTCTATCTTTTCCCATTTTATCGAGGAAAGGCACAGTGCCGTAACCAAAATGACTAAAACAATGAGTAATGAGGAAACGTCCCTAGCACCAAAAACAAGGCTTGCAGCTATAAGAACTAACAGCCAGTAATAATTTTTGATTACCTTAACTAGAAAGTTTTCCAAAAGCACTATTCCTTAAAAAGACACTCTCTTCACTTCCACCCACAAAACAACCGCAATAGCCAGTCGGGCCACAACAAAAATCACCTGTATTTAACCGAGTTCCTCCTTTCGTATAATTTAGAAAAAACTCCATTTACAAACAATCCGGATCTTTTTTAAATTAGTGTCATAACGATATAAAACATGCTTGCGCAAAAAGAAAAATCATCATCGCTGGTACTTTCTTTTGAAAAGAACGGCTACGACCCTTTTATCGATTTTTTAAAAGGCGTTTGTATCGTTTTAGTCGTTATAACACACTGCCTTCCTTCGGTAGTAGAAAAATACACCCTGTTCCATTTATGGGGAAGAACCGCTGTCCCCATTTTTTTGATAATCCAGGTTTTCCACGCTTATAAACATGGCCTTATTTTCCGATTGCCCAAGATAACAAAGTTGTGGAACAGAATTGCCAGGCCATTCATTATCACTCAGTTGGCCATTGCCGTTTTTTTATTTCTGTTCAGCAAAAACATATCCGTTTCCATATACCTCAACAGGATCCTGGACAAAGGGTACGGACCGGGAGAATATTATCCGTGGATTTATTTACAGTTCGCACTAATTCTGCCGCTATTGTCCCCAGTAATCAAAAAATTGGGAAAACCGTGGAAAGTCGCACTTTTTTTTATCCTTGTATCACAACTGTTTGAATTCCTTTGTTGTCTCATCAATCCGCAGGAATGGCCCTTCTACAGTCGTTCCTTCTTCCGATATTTCTTTTTGATCTATCTGGGCTATATTGCAGCAGCCACGGGATTTTCTATCAATAGGAAGACATTCCTTTTATCCTTGCTTAGTTTGGCCGCTACAATCTTTTTCGTCTTTTTCAATTATAACCTAGAGCCATTCTTCTTTAAAAACTACCAATGGCATTATTGTCACTGGCCCTGCTATTTCTATATAGCCTACCTATTCATCTTTATTTTGAACAAATTTTACACCATTGCGAAGACGCATTATCTAAGCAAATTCATTATCAGGGCAGGCAAGTACTCCTACGAGATTTTTTTGTTCCAGATGTTCTATTTTATAATCTGCGGGTCCCACTTAAAAAAAATCATCGGTTCCATAACAAACCTCAACATCGCCAGCGGAATCCTTTTCATTTTGATTTCCATCCTTTCATGCGTCTTGATTCCCCTAGCATTCGAGGCCATAAAAGAAAGGAACTCGCAAAAAAACAAATAAATGCACAAAGCGCTTCTCCCAAGAGAAGCGCTTTTATTATGCATTACAGATAAAGATTACTCCGCCTTCCCCTTACCAATGCTGGACACCTCGAAACCAATCTTACGGAGAGCGTCAGCATCCAAGATGTTACGACCATCGAACACAAAAGCAGGCTTGGCCATAGAACTGTAGATACGTTTCCAGTCCAGTTCGGCAAAACATTTCCATTCGGTGCAGACCACCACCGCATGAGCGCCTTCGGCAGCCTTGTAGGGGTCTTCTTCGAATGTCACCTGGTCAAGCACGTCCTTCAGGTCGCGCTTGGCGTCGGGAATGGCCTTGGGGTCGGTCACCACCGGCACCGCATGTTCATTGAGCAGGTCCCGAACCACCAGGTTCGCCGGGCTTTCGCGGGTGTCACCGGTATTGGCCTTGAAGGCGAAACCGAACACTGCAATCTTCTTGCCCGCGATGGTATTGAACATGGTCTCCAGCATACGGTCCACCACGCGGTGGGTCTGCCATTCGTTAATCTTAACCACGGATTCCCAGTAGGCGGCCACCTCAGGGAGACCATAATAGCCGCAAAGGTACACTAGGTTCAATATATCCTTCTTGAAGCAACTGCCGCCAAAACCGATAGAGGCCTTGAGAAACTTGGGGCCTATGCGGGTGTCCTTGCCCATCACAAAAGCCACCTCGTCCACATCGGCACCGGTCTTTTCGCAAAGGGCGCTGATGGAGTTGATGGAACTGATACGCTGAGCCAAGAAGGCGTTGGCGGTAAGCTTGGTCAGTTCGGAACTCCAGAGGTTGGTGGTGAGGATTCGGTCACGGGGAACCCAGTGGGCATACACGTCTACCAGTTTCTGGCAGGCGGCAAGTCCCGATTCCGTCTGGTGGGACCCGATAAGCACACGGTCCGGTTCAAACAGGTCCTTGATGGCGGTTCCTTCGGCCAGGAACTCGGGGTTCGACAGAACCTCAAAGTGCAGGCCCTTGTCGTTGCTGTTCAAAATTCGTTCCATAGCGGCAGCAGTACGAACCGGCAGGGTGGACTTTTCCACGATAATCTTGCCTTCGTCGGCAATTTCCAAAATGTTGCGGGCGGTCTTTTCCCAGTACTGCAGGTCAGATGCCTTTCCGGCGCCATGACCAAATGTCTTTGTGGGAGTGTTCACAGACACGAAGATAATGTCCGCTTCCTTGATAGCTGCGGGAATGTCGGTGCTAAAGAAGAGATTGCGGCCACGGGCACGCTTTACCACGTCGTCCAGGCCGGGTTCAAAAATCGGGAGGTTTTCGCTATTCCAGGCATCGATACGAGCCTGGTTGATATCCACCACGGTCACCTTCACATCGGGGCACTTGTCGGCGATAACGGTCATGGTGGGGCCACCGACGTAGCCCGCACCAATACAAAGAATCTTGGTATTGAAACTCATAGTACCAAGAATTTAGCAAAAAAGATAAGGAGATGCCCGGTCAAGCCGGGCATGACACCCTTACTATTACTTAAAATTCGCCGTCAGGGAGTTCACATCTTCGGGCATGATAGTGCGGGTCTTTTCCGTAACCTTGTCACTCCAGCCGGTAAAGGTTCCGCCGTTCTCCTGGGCCGTAATGGTGACCGGCATCCCCCTGAAGAAGGAGATGGTCATCGAAGACCTATCCAAAGGTAGGTTATGGACCAAAATCTTTCCTGACCCGCTGACAGAAAAGGTCACTTTTATTACTTCGCCTAGTCCAAAAAATTCCGCCATTTCAGACAAGATGACGTCTTGACGGGTTCCGGCGAAAGTTTTTATTTTATTAAGTTGACCATTCATGTAAGAGGCATTTAGATTCCACCTCCGCTGATCCCTGGAAATTTCCGATTCGATTTCGCCCATCATAGCATTGATTCGAGCAAGGAGCCTTGACTTTTCGAAGTTCATGGCCAAAAGCACAGGGAATCGGTTGATAAATGCCGTCTTGAAATTTTCGTTTTCCAAAAGCCTACGAAGCAACAAGGTAGAAGCAGGGCCGTTTGGCCAATCGGGTCCATCTTCGGCTGTTGCAAATTCGAAAATGTTGTTCTTGAATTCGCTGTACTCATTGCCAAATCCAAAATCCATATCGTAAATAAACCACTTCCACTTGGTCTTTGGGTTCGTTCCCCGCCATTTTTTCAGATTGTTGGCCGGCCAGTCGCGATTGTTCATGAATAGTTCCGTCTGCATGTAATTAATAAAATTATCCACATCAATCTGGTCGGCAACATAAGCATAATTTTTATCATTATCTAGATGGTTCGTTGCCAGCCAATCCATTAAAGCTTCGTAATCCGCAGGTGACCCTGCCGTAGCTGAATTATCCGCCTTCAGCAAATCAATTTCGTCGGGATTCAATCCGTAGTGGGTCTCGAAATAGTATTCCGTAGAACGTTCCCGAATATTGTGTATGCCGTAGTATTCCCCATTGTAATAAACCACCACACCACGCCCACGCTGATAATCCACATCCATGCCTTCCGTCACAGAACTGCAAAGTCTGTCACGGATATAGTCGCCCCCAAAATTACTTCCGTTGCTGCGCAACAAGAACACCTTGAACTTCTTGAGATTTGGAAAATCCGGGAATAGCGGGTATTCCAGGCGTTTATCGCCATACTTTTCACGGAACACGATGGCTACCGACTTCTTTTTATTGGCACGGCTATAGTTTCCGAAAATCTGGAACCCGGCATTTTTTGCAAAAGCCGGCGACTTGCCACCCTTTTCCAGAAGTTCCACAAATACGGGGATTTCCCTATCTTCCCAGTAGTTCGCTCCATAATGCGGGTCCTTCGCCTGGGCGTTGGGACCTTCCATGTAGATTCCCGTATCGGGGTCAAACAGGGACTTGGGATTGGCCGTCAAGAAAACTACAGGTGTCTGGGGTTGCGTTTCGAATACGTATGTGCGGGTCACCACATCGCTGGCGACGCTATTCGCAGCAAAGTTCGCGCAACGAAGGACGGTTGTGTTGATGATTCGGATGCTGTCTAGGCGGGCGCTACTTTCGGTAGGCGTATTGCCTCCCGTTTCACAGCGGACATTCGGCACGCTGGAAAGGTCTATGGTAAAGGCGGAATTGTAGAATCCCGATGCCGGGAAATTCACTTTTGTTTCGGGACTGGGTTCGCGTTTTGCCATAATGGCGTTCTGGCCGTAGGCGAACGGCGACGGCGACCCATAGCCCCAGCCTTCACCATCAGTGAATACCTTGTTGCCATCTTTGTCAATGTAATTGTCGGTATAAGAATAGCTCCAACTCTTTCCAAGAGGCAGTTCCGGATAGGTGACGGAATCCACAAGTGTTCCGTCCGGTTTCATCAAGAAAAGAGAACCGCCTGATTTTTTCAGTTTGAAATTCGCATGGGGTTCATGACCGCGGTTTCTTGCGATATAGGAGTTTACCTTGAAAGCCGTCGAGCGCAGTTCCTGATCGTCCGGGCTAAACCTCGTGCCGTAGATATGAGCTAAATCGGGAAGCGTTGAACCCGTAGGAAGGGTAATGCGGTATGTGTAAGACGAATCCCCAGTTCCCGTAAGGACCTTGGCCCAGCCCTTCCAATCATCCAAATCTGTTTGGGCGAGGCGCAATTGAAGCTTTCGGTCTTTTTCGATATAACCTGTCAACAAGATTTCGTTGGTTCCACTCAAATCTTTCGCATCTGCAGAATTCCCCCTATCTCCGATTCCCACAAAGAAAGAGATGGAATGCCAGCCCAGTTCCGTATTTTCACCAAAGTGCATTACGCCACCGAACTTACGAATACCCGATTCATTAAAACAAGGATGAGAGCCGTTCAAATACTGGACCGAACTTTCCCCCTTGACGGACGTGTTTTGAGAGTCTGTCCAGACCCAGCAACCGTTACCGACCAAATTGATTGAATCGTGAGGAGCTACGTAATCCGGAAGGTTCTTGCCCGACATGAACACCAGCATCAGGCCCCAGGGCGGTATGGTCACGTTTCCGAAAGTCCATTTTTTCGGGTTGTCTCTGGAATCAGTCAAAACCATTCCCGACAAATCTACGACGCTGTCTGTCGGGTTAAAAAGCTCTATCCAACCCGCATCGTCGCCTTCGTGGTCCTTATAAACCAAGTTGACGGGGTCCACTTCAGAAAAGACGACAGGACCCCGGAAAATGTTGTCCGGATTTTCACTTTCGCAATCCAGACATTCAACGATGGTAACGGTTCCATCATCCGAGGAACAGGCAACAAGCCACAGGGCAAAGAACAAGACCGAATAGTTTTTCCATCCCATAGGATTAAATATACACGAAAAAAAAAAGCAAAGCGGCACAAGAAAAGCGGACGCCCACAAAAAACATCCACTAACCTGCGGATTTTTTGCGTCTGGGCCTGCGGACAATAAACAGGCAAGCACCGATAAGCACCAAGGTCACTGAAATGGCCTTGCCCATGGGGAACGCCTCGGAGAACACCAGGGCCCCCGCCAGCGTGGGAACTGCCGCCCCTACGGCGGCACTGAAGGGAATAATGAACAGCGCCCGCCCGCGGGAGAAGGAAATCTGGGAATAAAGGAAGGCAATCCCGTAAGTCGCAAAGTAGCCGAGAGTCCTAAAGTCCAGCAACAGGTTCGCCACCGACGAAAGTTCAATGTGGTCCAAATCGAAATCCATAGCCAGGCTCTTGTAGAAGGCCGCCGAAAGCCCGAAGCCCACACCCATAATGAGGGAATCCACCATTTCCCGATCCTTCACGAACAAATGGGCAAACAGTGTAACCGCACAAAGCCCACCGGCATAGGCCCATAACATGGGGATGTTCTGCAGGGCCGTAGATTCGCCCAGGTTTTCCACGGAATACAAGAGGCCCGCCACCACAAAGCAGATGGCCACCACGATGCGCTTTGTCAGGGCCTCTTTCAAAATGCAAAAGCCCATCAGGGCGGTAAGCACCGGATTCAGGACCATCATGGGCTGAACCTGGCTCAGGTCGTACTGCGCCATGGCGATGTAGTAGCCCAGCGTAGCAAGGCCGGAACAGCAGATGCCCAGCCACCAGAACTTGTTGGTGACAACGCCCTTGAAAAACTCCCAAGGTTTAGAAGTACCGCCAGTACGCTTGCCCACGGCAGAAACCCCGGACTTTTCCAGGATGTTCCCGCAGGCAAAGAGAAACGCCGGACCGATTGTTAGGAGCAAGAAAAGCATGAGCCATGAAAAATATACAAAAATACGGCCCTGCAAGATATACAACAGATTCTCGCATTCGCGAGAATGGCGAGATTAGGGGAGGTACGGCAAATCAGGCCCTAGCCACAGGAGCCATACTTGCCGATTTTATACAACTTGACCGTGTTAGTCTTGTATTCGTAACCATCGACATGGCGTGGAGCGAACTCGAACTGGAACGAAGACGCCTTCATCAGCATATTGTTTATAGTTCCCTCATTCTCTTGCCAATCGTAATCATGAATGTCATTCTTAAAATCAATGTTTATCACGCTCTTGGTTGCACTTGCGGGAATTAGGTACCAGAACTGGTCTGAAATTACATTGGAATGTATCTTGAAGTCAAAATCATACCCGGAGGAATATTCCAGACAGATGCCCTTCCCGAAACTGGTGGTCAAATCAACAAAGCCTTTATCCGTACACCCATACGTCAACTCAAAACCAAAGGCGGCATCAGCCCAGCCCATGTCGGCATCCACATTGGTGAGTTTTGCCTGCAGGTAATTCGCCTGGTACGAAATTTGGGCAACAGATTCGCCGCCGCTGGCGGAATCGGTATAGGTGTACCACCATCCAGAGGGGTCATCCGTATAGAAGCTGTACTCGTCCACATCGCCAAAATAGGTGCGTGCCTTTTTCCCATAGGAGGGTTTCCACATCACACCATCCTCGAATTCAACCGCCTTGACACCCAGCTCCACATCGTTGTTCTTGGGGCACTTGCCGTATTCACCAATCATGTAAATCCTTATGTTGTTTGTAAAAGTCTGTTCCTTACACTTGCTCGGATTCGCTTCAAAGCAATGGACGGTGTTCCTATACGGAGACTCAATTTGCATAGAAGCTATCTGGGTCAGTGCCTTGGAAAGCGTCGTGGAATTCGTCTGCCACCAGGTTGCAGGCAGGTTACTGAATTTCAGGTTCGCGGTCCGCTTGCTGGAACTTCCCGGCACCCAAACATCCCAGTAGTCATACGTATTCGACGACGAACCTTTGGAGACAAACTCCAGTCTGAAGTCATGCTGTGACGAATAAACAACGCACATGCCTTCTTGCTTGCTAATATCGGCATAACCTTTCGGGGCAAGGTTGAAGGCTGCCATGGCGTAGGGTTCCGGGCTTGCAATATTCATGCCATTTTCGCCCTTCATCCAGTCCCCATAGACAAGCGTTGTCTTGATTGTCGCATATTCGGAGCCAATAGTTATGGACGCCGTCGATTTTCCCAAATTGTCTGCGTCTGTGCCTGTACGCCACCAGTCGTTTGTGGTGGAATCATCAAGGAAGGTGTATTCATCGGCATCGCTGCTGAACCCCCGCACACGCTTGCCATAGCTTGGCTTCCAGAGGACGCCCTCCTCGAATGTGACCTGCTTGGCCTTTGCGCTGCTGCTGGATTTTGAATCATTCTTGGCAGACGAAGAACTGCCCGCATCCTCGTCCCAGGTGAAGGTACTGCTGCTGGATTTCGGCTTGTCCTTGGCGGGCGATGAGCTCCCCGTATCAGAGGCTTCGGCACCCGATCCTCTCCATTCGCCATCGGTACAGACCTGAATTTTACCCATTTCTTCTACGAAAGCGGCATCTCCCTCCCGCTTCGCGGTGCAGTTGGGCAGGTCGTCTTCGGTCTTGTAGATGGTGGCAACTTCGGACCATTTTCTATCGGCGCAGACAAAGAGTGCCTGGCCCACCACAGCGTTCTCGCCATCGTTCTTCTTGCCGCAACTGGGCAGGTCATCTTCGCTAGCGTATGACTGTACGGGTTTTTCGTACTCGACCCACTTTCCACCCTGGCATGCGTATGTCAAACCGTCATCGGTTACATCCACCGTTTCCCCTTCGCGATTCTTGCTACAGTTGGGCAGGTCGTCGAACGTATCAACCGCAGCAGCCGTCTCGGGCTTGCGAGCCGATGCGCCATCATCATTGCAGGCGGCAAGCATCAGGGCAGATGCAGCCATCATAGAAAATACGGTTCCCTTCATGTTCGCTCCTTAAAAGACTCTATTTCAGGTTCGTGCGGATGTAGAAATCGGCACCGTTGGTGTTCCTGGACATCTTGAAAATATGGATATGGTGGGTTGACCCGTCGGCCCAGCCCCCATCACCCGCCCCATTGCAATTCTCGTAAGCCGAGAGCGGTTCGTCGGCATGACAGCCGTGGTTATTTTGTGCCAGAAGGGCCATATCGACCCTTCCCGGAGCAGGAATATGGGTACCGCCCAAATCCGAGACCAGCACCCCATCCACATACACCCAGATATCCTCGCTACTGGCAAAATCAAGATATCCGCCCTTCTTGGCGTTGTACGTGAAAGGCAAATGTCCCATCATGGAATAGTGGTAGTTCCGCAGGTGAACCGCCGCAAAGTTCACCCCGTTTTCGTCAGCAGGCCATTTCTTCGTCAGGGAGACCGCCGCCTTGGTTGCCCTAGGCCCGCCCCTTTCCAGCCATTGGCTACAGAGCCCGGCAGTGCTTGCGCCCATAAAATCATACTGGGTTGAAGCCCACTTGTAGGCGTAAGGCGGGCAATACGTAGAAAAGCTCTGGGGGCCAAAGGTCTCGCACTTGCCGTTCGGCTGGATTTCTGCATTGCAGGGGGCGTCCCCCGTCCGCTCCAATGTCGCCGGGTCTATGGCATCCAGCGGGAAGAACCCGTCGTTGTTCCAAGTCCGGCTGAAGACATAGCTGTCACCATCGTAGGCCAGTTCCAGAGTCGAATTCACCCGCAGGTTCACACCCTCCACATCGGCAAACCACTGGTCGAAATTCTTGTTGTCGCACAGGTCGGCCGCCTTGCGGACATGCACGCCGTCAAGCATGTCAATCTTGCCGTCCTTGCCCGCGTCGAACTTCAGGAAACTTTTCACCATGCCAGGCGTCACATAGACAGGATTGTCCCAGTTGACAAGTTTCTCCTCGCAAATCGGGGCAGTGGTGCTGGTGGCGTTCAGGAACCCGCGCCTTTCGGCCTTTGACGTGGAATCGGAGAGGCAGCCCCCGTATTTCAGCACCTCCTGCGTAGACACGTCCTGCAGATAGTCGGGCAAGAAGGGGTCTATCTTCTTGGGAAGCCCATCCGCACCCAGGGCCACCCCAGTAGTGGAGACCTGGTTCCCGCAGGTCAGGTGGTAGTCCTCGTCGGCGGCCCACGCCACGTCGTAGCCCACATAGCCGCCCTTCAGAATCGCAGAGGAGTGCTCCATGTACTCTTCCGAAAAATTCTCAAAGTCGCTGTGGCCCGAATTGAAATCGCGGTAAACCACGTCAATTACCAGCGGGGAACCGTCGGGATCCTCGCTCCAGAAGCCGTCGGCGCAGGTCCAGGTGCTGGTGGTGGATTCCACGTAAGCCTTTTCGCCACTTCGCTTGCCGGAACAGTTGGGCAGGTCGTCTTCGGAGGCATAGACTGCGGCCATCTCGGTCCAGCGGCCATCGGTACAGACATACGCCACCCCCTCGTCCTCCACGTTCGCCTTTTCGCCCTCCCGCTTCGCGGTGCAGTTGGGCAGGTCGTCAAAAGAGGCGAAACTTTCCAGTTCCGAGCCCGTTGCGGACGAATCGTCCGACGAACAGGACACAAGGAGAATGCCGAAAACAAGCGGCAAAAGAGGCTTTCGTCCATGCAACGGCAAATTTCCCAACATTAAGACCTCCGATTTTCCATCAACCGTCAAATGTAAACAAAAAAAAACAAAATCAAGTGCCCAAAAGAGCACAATCTTAAATTTAGTTCCGTTTTGGCCGGTTGTGCACCCCACAATACGGGAAAATAAACTTTCACAATACGCCTGGACCGCCCTCTAGTCGCATGTGCCGTAAGCGCCCAGCTTATAGATGAAGAAATCGCCCGTAACGGCACTTTCCGTCAGGTTTTCGATAGCGAACTGCACGCCGATCATTTGCTTGATGGCCTCAGCGACATCGACCCTGGCATTGCCGAAACCGGTAAAGTCATCGAAAATCGCCCAGGGCAGGTTCACCACCTTCTTCTTGGTGCTGGCGGGCAACTTGTACAGGGGACGGCCCCAGCTATTATTCCCATCGTCTGCATATTGGATTCGCACCTGGACCGTGTCAAAGTCGCTCTGGTACTGTAGACAAATTCCGAGCATCTTGTCTGTTGGCCAAGGATTTTCGCCACTAAAGCCAATTTGGGCAAATCCGGCCCAATACTCACCAGGGGAATGCTGCCACAGCGACCCTACCGAAATTTCTCCACCTATTTCATCGCCACTACACCACGTCGTGTTATCAGAGGATTGTTCCTTGTAAACATTGGCCCCAATCTTTATATAACTTTCCCCTGACGTACGACCGTCCGCCCCATCATTGAAATAGTACCAGTAATCTGTACCACTTCCGACTTGGGCGGAACACCCGTTACTTGGCCTCCAGCTTATGCCAGTCCCTTTCTGGCCCAGGAGCAGCTTGTTGTAGTATTCCAGCGTCAGGGCCGTGTTGACATCGCCATCCTTGCCTGGCTCACCCGGGTTGCCGTCAACTCCGTTCCACACCACGCCCTTGAGGGTGTCCGCACAGAGGAGCTTGTACCCCATGCGCTCCACATCGTTCTCGTCGGCATAGGAGGTATCGGCCACGGTGCAACTCGTTCCTGGTTCTCCAGGGGTTCCTGGCTCGCCCGGTTCTCCAGGTTCACCGTTTTCACCATTCAAAACTGTGCCGACGGTTTCGCCGCCGCATTTCAGCTCGTAGCCGGAACCATCCTTCAACTTCTTTGCCGTGCAGCTTTCGCCGGGTTCGCCCTGTTCGCCTTGCACTCCTGCAACGCCCTGTGCGCCATCCGCCCCGTCTTGGCAGGCGGAAAGGCTCAGGCTTCCCGATATGGCCACAGCCGCACATACGGCAAGCCTCGATGTGTTCTTCAAGAAACTCCTTTTCATGTCTAGATTCTCCCATTTTGAATATACACATGCCATAATATAAACCACCGCGGACCACTGCACTCGCGCACACCAACCGTATTGTTCATTTTACTTCAAATTTTACAATACACTCTACAATACAAAACACATTTCCTTTATGTAACGCATAAAAACAAGTTTTATTGAAATATTTTGTATTGCTAAATGCGCTCTTTTTTATATATTTCAGATATGCCCCGAATTTACGACTACATTGACTATCGCAAATTCATCGTTGACTACTACCAAGAACAAAAGGCTTCTTGCGGTTTCACCTGGCGGAACTTCGCCTGTGCCGCATGCTTCAAGAACCCAGTCTACCTCAAGCAGGTAAGCGACGGCAAGTACAACCTGAGCAAGGATGCCGCACCACGCGTAGCCCTTTCCATGAAACTGAACAAGGTCCAGGCGCAGTTCTTCTGCCTGCTGGTGGAGTTCGGGAACGCCAGGGGCCGCAAGGAAAAGTCGAACGCCTACCGAAAACTCCTGGAAATTTCAAGGGAGCACAAAGTGAAAATCCTGGGGAGTGACTATTTCACCTACTTCAACTCCTGGAAGAACCCCGTGCTGCGCGAACTCGCCCCCATGATGCCCGGGGCCGCCCCCCTAGCCATGGCCCACGCGCTCCGACCGCAAATATCGGCGGCGGAAATCCGCAAGTCGCTCCAATTCCTGGAAAAGAAGCACTTGCTGGTCATGGACAGCAAGGGACGCTACCGCCAGACGGACAAGGTGATTTCCATGGGGAGTTACGAAATCGTCCCCCTTGTAGCAACCAACATCCAGCGCGAAATGGCGGCATTCGCCATGGAAGCCATCGACGGCCTACCCGTGAAGGAGCGCGACATATCGGGCATCACCATGAGCCTTTCAAAAGAGGCATACAAGAAGGTTGCGCACCAGATTGCCGTCTGTAGAAAGAACATCATGGACATCGTGCGGAAGGACCACAACGAAAGCCGCATTTACAGGGTGAACTTTCAGTTGTTTCCGTTGACAGAGGATCTGGATTGCAGGAATGAGGAGTGAGGAGCGGTTTATGAAATTCTGGTTGATGGCTATTGGTATAGGGCTGGTTTGCCTTGCGGGCTGTTCTTCCGACCCGAAGGTTTCGGGCGGCACCGAGGACCACGGAATCGTGGCGCTTGTGGACAAGGACATTGTAGGGGTGTCCCAGAAGGGGCCGTTCATAAAGGGTTCCAGCATTTCGCTATACAGTCTAAACGAGAACTTCGCGCAGACCGGCATGAGTTTTAGCGGGAAGATACTTTCAGACAACGGAGAATTCTCGTTCCAGAAAATAAGCACTCCATCGCAGTACGCTTCCCTGGTGGCGAACGGCTACTACCGAAACGAAATCACGGGAGAACTTTCCGAAGGACCGATATCGCTCTATGCCATATCGGATTTGAGCGGGCGCGATTCCGTGAACATCAACCTGCTGACCCACCTGGAATACGAATGCGTATTCTCCCTGTTGAACAAGGGCATTCCCTTCGAGGAGGCCAAGAAAACCGCCAAGGGAAATGTCCTCTCATCCTTCTACATAACAGGCAATTTCAGCGGTTCTGAAGAGATGAATATATTGGAAAATGGCGAAAGTAACGGAGTCCTGCTGGCGATTTCAGTCCTATTGCAAAGGGATTTGAATGCGGCAAAACTGACACAGGAACTACAGGAAATATCGGGCGCAATCGCCCTGGACGGAGAATGGGCCAACAATTCCATAGAGGCCGAAATCGCCGACTGGGCAGAAGGCGCCAACCTGTCCAAAATCCGCAGGAACATTCTTGCGTGGAAACTGGGCGACGACCTGCCCGATTTCGAGAAATATGTCAACCGTTACTGGTGGAAAGTCTACAAGTTGCCAGACTGCACCACAAAGAATAATGGAGACACGGCAAGGGTATCGAACAAACTAAGCGTGAACGACGGCAGGGATTTTATCTGCACAGACAACAACTGGAAAAAAATCCTGCTACCTGGAGAAGGCAAAAGGACCGTACAGTTGGAAAAGGGGGTACTCTGGGTCCCTGCCTACAAGGACAAAATCCGTCCGCTGGTCTTTGACGGAGATGAGGACGGAATCTACGATTTGGAAGAAGGATTCGGAGGATGGATCAGTTTCGACGACAAGGACAATGGCGGAAACTCCGAAATCAGCGTAAAGTACGGCATTGACAATATGGAAATATCGTTCAAGGTTTTCTATGGGAACTGGGTAAGCGTAGGGAGCGGAAACCAGCCTTCGCCCTATCCTTTCGTCGGTTTCGGCTTCGACTTGGACAATTCCGTGAGGGAGACCGATGTCAGCGATTACGAGGGCATCTGCCTGCAATATTCCCTTTCCAGAACCATCCGACTGCAACTGACTTCCGGGACAAACTACTGGTACCAAATCCTGAAAAGCACCGGGGGTGAAATCAAGGCCGCAAACATCAAGTTCCTCGATTTCAGGAACGGATGGAAAGTAAACGAGATGACCATCTCCGAAGGCCTGAGAAATGCCGGAACCTTCCATTTCACAGCACCC
>JAFVTX010000016.1 GCA_017503015.1 Fibrobacter sp.
CTCTACCAGGCTGAGCTACACCCCGTCGGTGCCCAAATATAGTAAAAGACGAAGATATATTTTTGTTTTTTTACCCGTTTTTTCGCTTTTTTAGCCAAAATTTGCGTATATTTCTGCATATGCAGAAGCGGGTTACTTTACACGGGATAGGGCCTATCGTTTTGACGGTGCTAGGCCTGTTCGCTGTTCTGTTGATCGGTTGCAGGACCGAAACCCAAAGTCAGCCCGCTCCCGTAGTGAAATCTTCCAGCTCCGTTCTTGTCCAGTCCTCTTCTAGCGAGGCAGAAACGATTGTCGATTCGGCAGTTGTGGATTCCGCGGTTTCGGACACGGCGTCTGCAGATACCGCTGTTGTCGATACGGCTACAAAAGAGATTAAGGCGGTAGTGGACACCCTGATCCAGTCCAGTTCCTCCGAAAGTTCCAGTTCTTCTGTCGCAGAAAGTTCTTCTGCAGAGGCGGAGTTGTCCAGTTCCTCTGAAACGCCTGTAGATTCAGTTCCGCAGGCAACTGTGGATTCTTCCGTTCAGGAGGTGGCCCTGGAAGAATCCCAGCCTGAAGTAACTCCCGATACCGCTACGGCAGATACGGTTATGCCCGAGGCCCCTAAGGATACATCCCTTTGTGCGGACGCTCCGGCCGCAGTACTTTGCGACAAGAGGGACGGCCAGATGTACAGGACCGTCCGTATCGGCAGCCAGGTCTGGATGGCTCAAAACTTGAATCATGCCGTTGAGAACAGCTGGTGCTATATGAACAGCCTTGAAAACTGCTCCAATTACGGCAGGCTCTACCAGTGGACTGCCGCCATGGCGTTAGACAAGGCCTATGGTCATTCCCTGGCAGGGGAACATCTTGGTGAAAGACACCAGGGGGTGTGTCCGGATGGCTGGTTTATCCCGAGCGACAAGGATATGGAAATTCTTGTCCACTATGTGGCGGAATCCAACAAGGCTGCAGGTCTTGCCTCCGAAGAGGTGGGGACGAGTATCCGTAAAGAGAGCGGTTGGGAAGAAAACGACGAGGAAATTCTGGGTACCAACCGCTACGGCTTTGGGGCGGTTCCTGCGGGTTACCGCGATGCCAACGGCTCATTTGCCTTCCTTGGCGAAGAGGCTGATTTCTGGGTGGCCGAAGAAGACCCCAACGGGACGCAGGCACCCCATTGGAACCTGTATTACGCCAACCAGAACTTTAGCGGCGAATACAGGAACCTGAAAACATTTGGTTTCTCGGTTCGCTGTATCAAGAAGTAAATGGTGTGTATGGGAAAAACTTTTAAGATTACGTTATCTGTTTTTGTGGTTCTTGCGACAGCATTGTTTGCCGTAGAAGTGTTTTCTTTGCCCAAGGTGACACCGGAACTCAAGGCTGGTGCCCAGGAATATTACAACAACGAATGTAAGGCCTGCCACCGCTGGGGCCGCAAGTTTGCCGCCCCTCCCATGAAGGAGAACGTGGCCCAGTACGCCGAAAAGCCCGAAGAAATGGTCAAGTACCTGATGCACCCCACTCCGAAACACCCGGACATTTGGCCTGCGATGGAAATAACGCCCCTTACCGAAGACCAGGCGAAGATGATGACGGCTTGGCTTTTATACATTTTGGACAATCCGGAGGATCCGGGCAGGCCTAAGTAACTGGGAGCGGGAATGAAATACCTGATGGCGGGATTGTTGGCACTTTTGTGCGGGTTCTTCCTGGCCGATTTCCTGTTCCGTCAGCAGGCTTCCGAAGTCAAGACTCCGGGAAACGTTCCCTTTGACCACGCCCTTCACGGGGATTCCATCGGGCTGGATTGTTCCCATTGTCATACGGGAGTGACTTACCAGGCTCACGCCTACCTGCCTTCCAAGACGGACTGCATGGACTGCCATAGGCTGCCCTTGACCGAGAATCCGGGAATTGAGAAACTGGATTCCGCCTTGAGCCGTGCTGAGGAATTCCCTTGGGTGCACAAGAGGGTCTTGCCCGAACACGTGGTGTTCCACCACGGGCTTCATTTTGCGGCAGGCGTGCAATGCAGCGACTGTCATGGCTCTACGGAAAAGATTCAAAAGAACCGCTACGGAGGGGAGCGCTTTACCATGCAGAGCTGCCTGGACTGCCATAGCGGAAAGACCTTCGAAGGCCGGGGTTTCAAGAAGGCTGCCATCCATTGCGGGGCGTGCCATCGTTAGGGTTTTGTTTTATGGATAGGCGTGAATTTATCAAGGCGTGTTCGGTGGTGGCTTTAATGCAGGTCCTGTGGGGCTGCCGTCGCTTGCCCGACCTTTCCGGGGCGAAAGTTCCAGAAATCGCCGAGTTCGAACGGGAGGTTCGTTTGGCCCTGTCCCGCGCCAAGGGGGCTTTTGACCTGGTCCAGGTCCCCATGCCAGGCGCTCTTGGTGTCCAGGGGGCTTCGCCGGTGAACCGTTTCGGCATGGCCATCGATTTGGACGCCTGCGACGGATGCGGCAAGTGCATTCTGGCCTGCATGCAAGAAAACAACATTCCCCTGAGTTCCAAGGGAGAGCGCGATGCCGGGCGGTTCATGCACTGGATCGAGATGCATGGCGGCGCCCCTGCCATGTGTTTCCACTGCGGTAACGCCCCTTGCGAAAAGGTCTGCCCTACGGGGGCGGCAAGCCACACTCCCGACGGACTCAGCACCATGATGTACAAGCGCTGCACCGGCTCCAGGTTCTGCGGGGCGAACTGTCCTGTGGGGGCCCGCAAGTTCAACTACGTGGATAACGTCAAGGAAGGTCTTGCCCGCAAGTTCAATCCCGAAGTTCCCTTGCGCTCCAAGGGCGTCATGGAAAAATGCTCCCTGTGCCTGCAGCGCCTGCAAGACCACAAGTACGCCCAGATGGCTGCAAGGCCCGGTGTGGAATGGCGGGGGAGTGGTCTCAAGACAGCCTGTAGCGAGGCCTGCCCCAAGAATGCCATTATCTTCGGGAACTGGCTGGACCAGGAATCCCCCCTGGTTCAAGAGGCCAAACACAGGAATCTTTACGTGCCTCGGGAAATAGCGAATCTCGATCCTTCCGTGGTGTACATGCGGGGGAGGCGCTAGTGTACAGGATTCTCGTGTACATAGGTGTTGCACTCTTGCTTCTGGGGGCTTTCGCCTTCGGGGTTTCCCTGTGGGAAGGCCCCACCGCATGGCATACCGACGCACGCACCTTCTGGGGCATTCCCATCTCACTATTTGTGCTGTGGATTGGACTTGCCCATGCGGGAACGCTGATTTCGGCCATATTCCTTGCGCTGGGTTATCCCCTCGGTCGCCGCACGTCTATGGTGGCGGAACTTTCCACCCTGTGTTCCCTGGCGGTGGCGGCGCTGTTCCCGTTGGTTCATCTGGGAATTATCGAAAACTTCTACATGGTTGTCCCGTTTCTCGATGCCCGCGGCAACTTTTCGAACCTGCGGTCGCCCCTGGTCTGGGATTTCTGCTGTATTTCTGTATATGGGCTTGTGTCTCTGTTGTTTTTTGCAACGCACCTTTTCAGCGAAAAGTTCCCGGACCTGAAAAAACTGATTCGCCCCATGGCTTGGCTGCTCTTTCCGCTGGTGCTGTGGGTGCACACCATCGTGAGCCTTGACTTTGCGGTGACCTTCGTGCCCCAGTGGCGCGGAGCGTTTTTCCCGCTTTACTTTATTGCGGGGGCTATCTATTCCGGCCTTGCCCTGGTCATTATCCTCCTTACGGCGGAGCACTGCCGCGTGCGTGTGCTGGAAAAATTCATGCTTGGCCTTTCTTGGTTCATGGCGGTTTTCTGGTTGTGGGAATTCCTGCTGAAAGGCACTTTCTCCTTCGAGGTGGTGTTCCTCGGGGCGGTGGTGCCGCAGCTGATGTGGCTCCGGGTTATCCGGGAAAATGCCTTCGGGCGGCTCCTGGTGGCATTCTCCGTCTTGGTTTCGCTGGGGCTTGAACGCTACATCCTGGTCACACCGTCGGAATACAATCCTGCGGACTATTTCAGCTGGACAGACCTTGGACTGGTTTCGTTCTCCTTGGGCCTGTTCACCACCTTGTTCTTTGTTTTCCGCGCCAAGTTCAGCTCCTTGCTGGAGGGCGAAGACGTGGTGATGGGAGAGATTGTCCTGCAGCAGGACGAGTCGGACAAGGAGTCGGAAAAGGTTTCCCTCCCTGAGAAAAATGACTTTCCCATTTTGCGGCTGCCCCTTTTGCTGGGTGTCCTTGTTACCCTGCTGTACGTGGTCTGGGCCGTTTCTGTAGAAAATACGAACCTTGCGCCCCTTTCGGTGGTGAACGTGGCTCCCTTGTGCTTGCCCCTGCTTGTGCTGGTGGCGAGCTTTACTTTGTGTGCAAGGCCCCTGTGGGGTATTTCTGGAAAACGGGTAAAGCTGGTTTGCGCGGTGCTTACTGGAATCCTGGGTTGCCTTGTAGGGGCATTCTGGGCCGGGGGCAGTTCAGATGTACCTTCTGGAGCCGTATCCGTGCAAGAAGTCGATTCGCCCAAGACGGTAGAATTCATCTGGTCGTCCAGGTGCGCCGGTTGCCACGGGCAAGACGGCAAGTTCAATGAAAAGTTCGTGCGGGAATTTTACCCGCTGCCCCAGAAGCTTACGCCCGTGCGGCTGGATACCTTGGGAGAGGACTCTCTCGTGAAGGTCATTCTGGATGGCCGGGTGAACATGAACCCCTATCGGGGCCGGGTCTCCGAAGACGAAGCGCGGGGGCTGGTCCGCTACAAGCGCCATTTGGCAGGGGAGGGTGAATAATGGATGCTATCCTGAACGCCCTGTGCTGCCTTATGGCTCTTGGAACCTCAATGTTCCTTTGGCGCCGTCCTGTCAGTATCTTCAAGGAGACGGGTATTCTTGCCCTTTTCTTGGTGGTCTTTGGCCTGTTCTCCTACCTCACGATGGACCTTGCTGAGCCTACCCTGGAATATATGCCTTTCCGGATGCTCGCCCTGTGTATCTGTTTTTCCACGACGTCCCTGACAAGCCACAAGACCCGCTACCTTGTGCTTTCCCAGGTCCTTTGGCTGTGGGTGGAATTCTTTGGCGGGCTTACCTTTGTGTATCATGGGCTTGACATGCCCTGGACCCGGATTGTCGCAATCGGTGCGGGCGCTTTTGGCGGGGCATTCCTTTCCCACATCAGTCGGGAAATGGAATTTTTGCTTATGGTCTATTGGATTGCCGTCTGGATGTTTTTCTAAAAAATTACCTGGGAATTGGTCTTTTTTTATAAAAAAGCCGAAATTTTTATAAAAATCCCTTGACAAGGCATTCGTTTTATCTATATTTGGGTGCGTCATTCGACGGTGCTTCATAGCTCAGTTGGTAGAGCCCGCGACTGTTAATCGCGTTGTCCTTGGTTCGAGTCCAAGTGAAGCAGCTTAAACGTCCCGATCTTACGGTCGGGGCGTTTTTTTTTATATATGTAATATGGTCAGTTTCCTTCGGAAAGCAGATTTATTTCTTTTTGAACTACTGAGACTAGGTTTGTACACCAATAACAAAGGCCTAGATTTTTCAACTGCATCTTCTTCCGAAATTTGGCTTGATGTTTATACTCTTGCAAAAAAACAATCAGTATTAGGTATTGCCTTTGCGGGTATCGAGAAACTCCCCAAGGAAAGCCGGCCGCCCATGCAGTTGCTTATGCGCTGGGCTACCGAGGTAGAGGCCATCCGTGGCATGAACGGCCTTATGAACAAGGAGGCGGCAAGGCTTACCCGTTTGTTTACGGATACCGGCCGCAAGAACGCCATCTTGAAGGGGCAGGCCAACGCCCGCCTCTATCCGGATCCGACTCTCCGCCAGGCGGGGGATATCGACATCTGGGTAGAAGGCGGTCGCGACAGCATCAACCAGTTGTTGGTCGATATGGGGATGATTGAAAAGTCGGCTCTGGAGTACGGCCGTTTGTGGCACCATGCCCACCTGGAGCGTACCACGGATGGCATCATGGCGGAGGTGCATTACAGGCCCGCTTCCGGAAACCCTTACAGAAGCCAAGAACTCCAGGATTTCTTGAACCGGGAAATTTTGAACGCCCAGATGGAGCCCGAAGGTTTTTACTCGCCCAGCATCAAGTTTGCCCTGGTGATGCAGCTTTCTCACCTTCAACAGCATTTCTACAGCGGCGGCCTGGGACTCCGGCAATATATCGACTATTACATTCTGCTGAAAAATTCTACAGCTGAGGTGCGCCGAGAAGTGTCGAGTGTGATGAAACGCTTGGGCATGGTGCACGCTTGCAGCGCGGTGATGTGGGTGTTGCAGCAGGTGCTTGGCCTGGAACGGGATTTGATGCTCTGCGCTCCTTGTGCCTGGCGGGGGAGGCGGCTGCTTCGCCTGGCCCTGGTGGGTGGAAACTTCGGAAAGTATCGGCAGAAACCCCGCAACGTTTTTGTCCGGTGGTTTAGGGACCGCAGGCAGGCCCTGAGTTGGCTGCCCTTTGACCCCATGAACGCCTTTTTCAAGGAACTGAAGTATTGGCGACACACCCTTTACCTGATGCCCTTGCGGGTGAAGCGCCGGAGGATCGGGCTATGAGCGAGACGCGCTATTACAAGGTGGCCGGTCACCTGTTCTCCGTGACGGTGGACGGGAATATCGCCGGAAATACGGATGGTTGTTTGTTGAATGGAACTGCCGCCGGTTCGCAGGGCGATTTCTACGCCAAGTGCATGGACAACTACGAACCGTTTGCGGAACCTTCGGAATGTCACCCCGGCCAGGGTGCCGGGGGCAATGTATTTTCTCTCTCCGTCATGCCGCCCGCCGCCTTCGACTATACCGAAGAAATCCGTCAAGAGGACGAGGGCCAGACCATCATCTGCGGGCACAGGTTGGCGGGGGAGTCGGTCTTTGAATTTCTGTTGCGGGATGTTTCTACGGGAACTTTGATTTGTTCCAATGGCTATCGGGAGGCCCGCCTGCTGATGGGCAGCGCGGCCCAGGACCTGCGACTGCAAAAATTCGCCCTGAACAACTCCTTGATGGTGCTCTACGCCTTGGCTACGGCTGGCCTGGGTACCGCCCTTTTCCATTCGGCGGTGGTCAGCTACAAGGGCATGGGCTACATGTTTTTGGGCAAGAGCGGCACTGGCAAGAGTACCCATGCAAGGCTCTGGCTCAAGCACATCGAAGGTTCTGAACTGATGAACGACGACAACCCGGTGGTGCGGTTCTTTGACGACGACGGGCCTGATGGCGCGCCCCGCGCCGTGGTTTACGGCTCCCCCTGGAGTGGAAAGACCCCTTGCTACAGGAACGTTCAGGCTCCCGTTGGCGGGATCGTGCTGCTTTCCCAGGCGCCTTACAACAAGATTGTCCGCCTGAAAGGTGTGCAGGCATACGCGGCCCTGGTCACCAGCATTTCGGGCAAGCGTTGGGATAAGTCCGTTGCCGACGGCCTGCACGCTACGGAAAACGCCCTGGCGAAAAACGTTCCCGTTTGGCATTTGGAATGCTTGCCCGACGAGGCTGCCGCAAAACTGTGCAACGAGAATGTTTCTGCACAGGATGTCATTCCGGGCGGCGACAATAACGTCATTCCGGGCCCCGACCCGGAATCTAGATGGCGGCTCAAGGCCGCCATGACGAAGGACGAACATGCCCACTGACGAACAAATCCTTTCCGAAGCCATCCGCCTGGTAGGCGAGGGCGTGCAGGTGACGCTTCCTGTAAACGGCAGGAGCATGTACCCCTTCATTATCGGGGGGCGTGAAAGCGTTGTGCTGGTGAAACCGCAGAAGCTTAGGGTGGGGCATGTGGTGCTGGCCCAGGTAGAAGGCGGCCGCCATGTGGTCCACCGCATCGTAGGCATTGACGGCGACCGCATTACCCTGATGGGGGACGGAAACCTCCAAGGTCGAGAACATTGCACTGTCGAGGGTGTGAAGGCCCTTGCCGTCCAGGTGGTGGGAGAAACTGGTAAAAAACGCCCGCTTTACGGCCCTTGTGGGAATGTGTGCGCTAAAATTTGGTATATGGCCCGCCCCGTTCGGCGATACCTGCTGAAGATTTATCGTGTCGCTAAAGGCTTAGATTAGCTGTTTTTCCACCAATTCGAGAATTTTCCGAATCGCGTCGTCCGGCGATAGGTCCGTATCTCCGCCGGCAGCCCGTGTATGCCCGCCTCCGCCGAATTCCTTGGCGATAGCGTTCACATCTACCACGTAGTTGCTCCTGAGGCTAATCTTGTACTTGCCGTTTACGGGATACAGGAACACCGCCACTTCGGTGCCGGAGACTTCACGCAGGGTGTCGATGACGTTGCTCAGGTCCACCGGCGTTACGTCGAATTCCTTCATCTTTTCGGGAGTCACATAGGCATGTACCACGCGGCCCTCCAGGGCGAGCTTGCAGTTCTGCAGCACGAACCCGGTCACCAGCGTCTGCTTGTAAGTGCGGGTGTAGTAGGTCTCGTTCACGATGCGGGCGAAATCGATTCCCTTGTCGATAAGGGTACCCACGATTTCCATGGTCCGCTTGCCCGTGTTGCTGAACTTGAATGCTCCCGTGTCGTGGACGATTCCAAGATAGAGGCATTCTGCGGTGCGCTTGCTGATTTTGCTCGGGTCCAGCTGTTCAAAAAGCACTTGACTGGCGGAACTGGCACTTGGCTCCACGATGTTCAGGCTGCAGAGATTTTTCGGGTTGCTGATGTGGTGGTCGATGTTGCAGGTTTTCTTGGCGCTTTGTAGGCATGCCACTCCGCCTGCACCCACACGCTCAAAGGAGGGGGTGTCCATGAGCACGGCCGCGTCAAAGGGTTCGCTTCCGTCGGAGCTTTCGAAAAGCGGGAGCGCCTTGTCGGCACCGTTCAAAATCCTGTAGCTTTCCGGGAATTTTTCCAGATAGACCTGGACCTTGATATTCGGGAAATTGTCCAGGATGTAGTTGTACAGGGCCAGGGTAGAGCCGACGCAGTCACCGTCGGGCCGGACGTGGCCGAAGATGGCCAGGGTGTTTGTGTTTTTCAAAAAATCGTCAAGCATAAAAGTCATAGGAGATTCCCGCCCAAGGCGGGAATGACAGGTTTGTGTTTACCAAATAATAGCATTTGTGGGGTGTCAGGCGTGTCAATTGCCGCGTTGGTTTGTAAATTTTTATAAACTTTTGGGGCGACGTAGCTGCAACTTACTAAAATGTAAGTTTTGCGTTTGTTATGCCGTGAAATTTG
This sequence comes from Fibrobacter sp., assembly GCA_017503015.1. Classification (NCBI taxonomy): domain Bacteria; kingdom Pseudomonadati; phylum Fibrobacterota; class Fibrobacteria; order Fibrobacterales; family Fibrobacteraceae; genus Fibrobacter; species Fibrobacter sp. Next base: position 9,159 of record JAFVTX010000016.1, read on the forward strand.
ACGAAAATTCAAACTTTTTAAAACTGACAAAAAAATAACTTACAAAAATGTAAGTTTTTGAAGATTTTTGCCCGTTTTTCACTATTTGTCATGCCCCTTTGCTATCTTTAAACCCGTTAAAAACTTTAACAATCTAAACTCTCAACGGAGATATAAAAATGGCAATCAAGAATGCTTACCTTCAGAAGGTTTATGAAAAGGTCGTCGCCCGTGATCCGGACCAGGCCCTCTTCCACCAGGCTGTCCGCGAATTCCTCGAATCCCTCGACCCCGTCCTCGAACAGGACAAGTCCTGGGAAACCAACGGCGTGATCGACCGCCTCGTCGAACCGGAACGCGTGATTACTTTCCGCGTACCTTGGCTCGATGACAAGGGTAACGTTCAGGTGAACCGTGGCTACCGCGTGCAGTTCAACTCCGCTATCGGTCCTTACAAGGGCGGTATCCGTCTCCGTAACGAAGTGACTCTCTCCATGCTCAAGTTCCTCGGCTTCGAACAGATCTTCAAGAACAGCCTCACCACGCTCCCCATGGGCGGCGGCAAGGGTGGTTCCGACTTCGATCCTAAGGGCAAGAGCGACAACGAAGTGATGCGTTTCTGCCAGTCCTTCATGACTGAACTCTGCAAGCACATCGGTGCTGACACGGACGTGCCGGCTGGTGACCAGGGTACTGGCGCTCGCGAAATCGGTTACATGTTCGGTCAGTACAAGCGCATTCGCAACGAATGGGTTGGCGTTCTCACTGGTAAGGGCCTCTCCTACGGTGGTTCTCTCGCTCGTACCGAAGCAACGGGTTACGGCCTCTGCTACTTCACTCGCGAAATGCTCGCTGACCTCGCCAACGACTCCTTCAAGGGCAAGACTGTCGTGATTTCCGGTTCCGGTAACGTTGCTCAGTTCGCCTGCCAGAAGGCTACTCAGCTCGGTGCTAAGGTTGTGACCGTTTCTGACTCTAACGGCTACATCTACGACCCGAACGGCATCAACCTCGACGTCGTTCTCGACCTCAAGAACGTGAAGCGCGCCCGCATTAGCGAATACGCTAAGCTCGTTCCGGGTTCTGAATACCACGAAGGTTCTAAGGGCGTTTGGACGGTCAAGTGCGACATCGCTCTTCCGTGCGCAACTCAGAACGAACTCGACCTCGAAGGTGCCAAGGCCCTTATCGCTAACGGCGTGAAGGCTGTTGCTGAAGGTGCTAACATGCCGTCTACTCCGGAAGCTATCGAAGCCTTCCAGAAGGCTGGCGTTCTCTTTGGACCTGCCAAGGCTGCAAACGCTGGTGGCGTTGCTACCTCTGGCCTCGAAATGTCTCAGAACTCCGAACGTCTCTCCTGGACCTTCGAAGAAGTCGACGCTAAGCTCGAAGGCATCATGAAGAGCATCTACAAGGCTGCTTCCTCTGCCGCTGTCAAGTACGGCCAGAAGGGCAACCTCGTGATGGGTGCAAACATCGCCGGCTTCCTCAAGGTTGCCGATGCCATGAAGTGGCAGGGTGCGGTGTAATATGACCGCTCGAGCTAGAATCTGTACAACAAGTACAGGGCTGGCCCTCGCTCTCGCAAAGGACGACCAGTTAATACTGGTCGCCCTTTTTTGCTCACGGATACGACACGAAGATTGTCATCCCCGCGAAGGCGGGGATCTCCTTTTCGAAAGGCCTCCGTTTTAAAGCCGGGGGCTTTTTTTATATTTAGCGCATGACCACGAAGACCATCAAGATTCAATATCTCGACGATTCTATCACGCGCCTCACGTATGTGGGCGGCAAGTCCGACTGGATTGACCTTGCGGCGGCGGAGACCGTGACGCTCAAGGCGGGGGAGTTCCGCTTGATTCACCTGGGTGTCGCGATGAAGTTGCCCGAGGGGTTCGAGGCGCATATCGCCCCGCGCAGTTCCACGTTCAAGAACTTCGGCATTCTGCAGGCGAATTCGGTGGGCGTGGTGGATTCCAGCTACTGCGGTGCGAACGACTGGTGGAAAATGCCCGTCTATGCCACTCGCGACGTGACCATCGAAAAGGGGAGCCGCATCGCGCAGTTCCGCATCATGGAACAACAGCCCACGCTTACTTTTGAGGAAGGCCCGCTTGACGGCGCCGACCGCGGCGGGTTCGGCAGCACGGGAATTTGATAAATGAAAATAAACAATTTCTTACTTGTGTTACTTGCAGGCCTAGAATTAATGACCGCTTGCACAGACTCATCCTCCAGTTTCGATGCATCTGAAGTATGTCCAGAAAGCGGGCGTGGAACATTCCAAGATGTTCGAGATGGTCAAGTGTATAAATACATCACCATTGGCGATAGAGTGTGGATGGACCAAAACCTGAATTACCCAGCGGAAACTAGCACTTGCTATGATGAACAGCAAAGCAATTGTGATATTTATGGAAGGTTGTATTCCGTACAATACATGAACACCAAACAAAAAAACTATGGGACGTTTAATCCAGATATCATTGATTCCATTTGCCCCAATGGATGGCGCGTTCCCACCTTGGCTGAATGGAATGAAATCGTTGATCAAATGGATGGTCTGAAGCATTTTATGAATAGTGAATGCATGGATGTTTCTTTATATAGCGGAATGGCTTTTGTTAAAGAAAATCCAAGTACAGGCGAGCCCATAGGGTACATTTTTTACGATTTGGGAAGATATAGACAATGGATTACTTCAACATACGATTTGTATGGAAGTATGAAGTTGTTTGATGTAGATTTAACCAACAAAGAAGAAAAAAATACTATATCCACATCCAATGGTTATTATTCTCTTCGCTGTATAAAAAAAGAAGATTGGGAATTGTAATTTACATGAATTTCTTTCGTCTTTCGTCTATCGTCTTTCGTCTAATTCCTATATTTTCTACGCAAAAATTTTTAACAAGGATATTGTTATGGCAAAGATTGCTATTCTCGGTTACGGTAACCTGGGTCGCGGTGTGGAATGCGCCGTGAAGCAGGCTCCGGATATGGAACTCGTCGCCGTTTTCACGCGTCGTGACCCCGCTACGGTCAAGATTCAGACGGCTGGCGTTCCGGTGTTGAACGTTTCTGAAATGGAAGCCTGGAAAGGCAAGGTGGACCTGCTCATCATCTGTGGCGGCTCCGCGACCGACCTGCCGGTGCTCACCCCGAAGTACGCCTCAATGTTTAACGTGATCGATTCCTTCGACACCCACGCCAAGATTCCGCAGCACTTCGCCGCCGTTGACGCTGCCGCCAAGTCTGCAGGCAACATCGCGATGATTTCTGTGGGTTGGGACCCGGGCATGTTCAGCCTGAACCGCGTGTATGCCCAGTCCATCCTTCCGGAAGGCAAGGACTACACGTTCTGGGGCAAGGGCGTTAGCCAGGGTCACAGCGACGCTGTCCGCCGCATCAAGGGCGTGAAGAACGCGAAGCAGTACACCTGCCCGGTGGAAGCGGCTCTCGAAGCCGTGCGTAGCGGTTCCATGCCGGAACTCACCACCCGCCAGAAGCACACGCGCCTGGTTTACGTGGTGGCCGAAGAAGGTGCCGACAAGGCCTACATCGAAAACGCCATCAAGACGATGCCGAACTACTTCGACGAATACGACACCACGGTGAACTTCATCAGCGAAGAAGAATTCAACAAGAACCACAGCGGGCTCGCTCACGGCGGTTTCGTGATTCGTACCGGCAAGACCGGCATGAACTTGGAACACACCCACGTGATCGAATACAGCCTGAAGCTCGATTCCAACCCGGAATTCACGACGAGCGTTCTCGTGGCCTATGCCCGCGCAGCGCTGCGTATGAAGGCTAACGGCCAGGTCGGTTGCAAGACCGTTCTCGACGTGCCGCCTGCATACCTCAGCACGCTGAGTGATGAAGAACTGAGAGCGCATTGCTTGTAATTTAAGCGTCATTCTGAACGAGGGCGTAGCCCGAAGTGAAGAATCCAGTTCCGCATTTAAATGAAAATTGCCTCGGATGAAATAATCCGAGGCTTTTTCGTTGGGTGTCATGCCCGATTTAGTCGGGCATCGCCTATAGGAAAAATTTCTGATTGATCTCAATCTCGATTCCCACGTATCGCGGGCCGAATTTCTTGCGGAGAGTTGTGGTAAGTCCGTCGGTGGTGCCCTTGTACGGGTAATTGAAGCGGACTTTCATGGCGGGGTAGAGCCGCTTGATTTCTGCCTTGATGACGTTTGCGTAGGCCCGTTCCTGTGGACGTGCGGGGTCGTAGAGAATCCCGATGTCGGTGTTGCGGACTTTGCCGTTTAGTTCCGGTGTAAAGCTGTGGATGCCTAGGTGGATGATTGTTGGCGCGGATTTTGCGGCTCGCGTTTTTGGCTTAAGCGCGGAATCAACGAATTTTTCGATGGCGGCGCGGTATTCGTTCCAGTATTTTGTGGCGGATTCTTTTGCATTTTCGTTGTTGCGCAAGTAATCGCTGAATGCGCTCTTGTTGGTGATGGTGCGGTTCAGGTCCACGAACAGGCGAGAGAACTTTCCTTCACAAAAGAATTCCGGCTTGGCGAACTTCACCAGCTTGCGGAATACCTGTACGGCCCCGATGTCGTAGGCGCGGTGGGTCTTTAGAACCTCGGCAGGAACGGCTTTCTTGAACGCGGCGGGCAATTTGTTGCTGGCATGTTCGCAGGTGAGGATGAGTATTGCTTTAGCCATGTTTTAAATATAAAAGGATTGTTTTGTTGATGTCTTCCCCGACTTGGTCGGGGACCTCCTTTTGCTTGATAAATTGAAAGGAGATGCCCGCCAGTTTATCCCGGACATGTTCCGGGACGGGCATGACAAGTTTGGAACTATTCCCCTGTTCCGTATAGCTTGTTCTCTGCGAGGCAGTGGGCGAGGCGGCCGTATTCATACACGAAATCGTCCCGGTCGGGGTCGGCTCCGACGTTCTTCACCAGGGCGCTGGCAAGGGTTCCGCGCTTGAACATCTTTTGAAGCAGTTCCTGAGAATGCTGGGAAATTTTGTCCTTTACCTTCTCGGTGATTTTAACAATCAAGTCCTGGGCTGCGATTTCGCTGGCATTGATTCCCCAGATTTTCAGGTAATCTTGATCATTTATCACTGTTTTTTCGGCGGAATGTGTGGTGGCGAGCAGGATTTTTGCGAGGGCGTCGGTGTCAAGTGCTCGAATTTGCGACTCATTCGCAAATCTACCTTCCACAAGACCTTTCAACACGGCGACTTCCCATTCGGCAATGGCAATGTCGGCATCGGGGCATTCCTGGATGTCAACGAGTCGAATTTCAACAGCCCCGCGGTCAAATCGGGCGATGGCCCCGCGGCTATTCAAGAAGAAATGATTCAGCAAATGTTCCGGATCGTAAGGAGCAATGTCGGTTTTTACGCGGTTGAAAATCTGCTCTTCGTAATCCTTGTAGGTAAAGACCGCTTCGGGAATCACCTTGCCCGTGATGCTCGGGATTTTCTCCTGGTTGTGGCGGTAAGTTTCGATTCGTCCGTCCAAGAATCCGCAGTACTTGCTGTCCAAAAACGGGCTAGAGGCAGCGATGGCGGGAATCAGCGGCAACAGCGCACGAATGGCTGCGTGCAACTTTCCGAATTCTTCGTCGCCGTTAAAAGATAAATTGATATGGGTGGATTGCAGGTTTGCCCAGCCGTGCCCCTTGCAGTTAAAGATGCGGTCGTAGGTCTCGTAAATGTCCAGGCAATCGTAGGGCCAGAGCTTCATCTCGGCGGGGTCCATAAAGGGGTGGGCCGCCGTGGGCAAGAGCATCGCGTTAATGCTTTTGAGCGATTCGTTCGCTTTCAGAATTTCGTGATGAAAGGTCTTGCCCAAGTGCTTGAGGCTGTCGACAGGCTGTGCGCACTTGAATTCCAGCACATGGCTCACCAACTCGTTGGAAAGCCCAATCGGTCCGTGCTCCACGTCAGAGAGCTGCTGGCCGTTCTTGTCTTTTCCAAGGGGTACATCGGCGCGGGGGAGAACGTTCAAGGAATCACGATCCACGATCATGTATTCCATCTCGATGCCGTATCGTTGCCACAATTTATAATTCATATAATAACCTCAAAGCACCGTAGGTGCGTGCTCATACCTCAAAGGCACGAAGTGCCGACCTCATACCTCTAAAACCATTCCTTCTCGTGCATTTGCAGTTTGTGTTGTGCTGCGTTCATGCGTTCTTCGATGCGGTGGCGCAAAGACCTCATGATGGCTAGGTAAACCTTGCTCTTGCCCACGCCATCTTCGATGCCCGCGTCGATACTCGGGTTGTCGTTCACTTCGATTACAATCGGGTGTCCGTGCCATTCCTTCAAATCTACGCCGTAAAGGCCGTTGCCGATGAGGCTGCAAATCTTGAGGGCGGTTTTTACGATTCCGTGAGGCACCATCTCGATGGGGATGCTTTCGCACTTGCCCGAGAAGGATTCGCTCTTCTTGTCATCGCTTTCCCAGTTGTAGATTTGCCAGTGGCCCTTGGCCATGTGGTACTTGCATGCGTAAAGCGGTTTGCCGTCCAGCACGCCAACGCGCCAGTCGAATTCCGTCGGCGTAAATTCCTGGGCAATTAGCAGGTCGCTGTGCTCAAACATCTCGTCGAGAATCTGTTCCAGTTCTTCTTTGTTGGTCACTTTCTTCACGCCCATAGAGAAACTGGAATCCGGCGATTTGATGACCATGGGGAACCCGATTTCTTTGGCCAGGGTGTGGCGGTTTTCGGCGTGGGCGATAATCGTCTTCGGCGAATGAATCTTGGCCGCCTGCATCAGTTCCTGCAGGTACACTTTGTTGGAACAGCGCAGAATGCTGTCGGGGTCGTCAATCACTGCAATGCCTTGCGACTGGGCACGGCGGGCGAAACTGTAGGTGTAGTGGTTCACGTTGGTGGTTTCGCGGATAAAAATAGCGTCGAATTCGCCTACGCGCGGGTAGTCCTTCTTAGTAATCATCTCCACGCGGAATCCCGTTTCTTCGGCAGCCTTGATGAAGTTCTGGATCGCCTGCGCATTGCTCGGCGGCTCGACTTCATCTGGGTTCGTGAGAATGCCCAAGTCATAGAGGTAGTCCTCTTCTTTACTGGTGGCGTAGCGGGTTTTCTCGAAGTATTCCTGTGCGAATTTATCGACAAATTCCATGTGGGATTCGGGAATTTCATCCACGCAAATGGGGCGGATGCTCTGGATAAACCACTTTTGCTTAAATACGAATTTCGCGCGAAGGAGCGGTGCCTGGAACAGGCGGTAAAGTTCCTGGGAAAGTTCCAGGTATTGGGGACTCACGTTCTGCCCGAAGTATATCGAGAGCACGAATTCCGTGCCGGTCAACTTGTGGAAACTCTTTTGAATCAGCTTGTCGATTTCGTCGGAGATATGCTTGATGACCGCCGGTGCCTTGAAGTCCCGCATGTTCTTGACGCCTGGAATCACCTTGTGCCCGCGGGCTTCGGCCAATAGCGACACGTAATAGCCCTTGCTTTGGTAGTTGTAATCGCGGCAAAGGTTGAATACGCGCAGGTTGCGCTCGTTGGTGTACTTGCTGGAAATCAGGTAATCCTGTGCCGAAATGATGTCTATGCCCGGAACGTGTAATTTCCAATGCTTGGGGTTGTTTACTACTATAAGTTTCTTCATGATTTACTTTTTTTCTATAACCAAAACATTCCCGTCGTAGGTCATGACGCCCAGCAAAATGCTGTGGAGCAGACGGAACTTGTCCACCTTGTAGTAGGGCGTCTTGTGGAGCGGATTGGTACCGTCGGGGTCGGCCACCATGAATTGTTTCTTGTTGTCGATTCCGTAAACTACGACGAAGTGCCCCATGGGCTCGCCGTGGATGTCGTCGAATACGGACTTGTCGTCTTTGCCGGTGAATTCCCGCATGCTGCGGTACAGGTAGGTGGCCGAAAGCCCACACAGGACGGGAACTCCTTTCTTGAAGTATTTTTCGAACATGGCTGCCCGCAAGTCCTCGAATGCAACCTTCCCGCCCAGGTCGATAAAGCGGATGTAGGCCTCGATTGCCTTGCGGAGCTTGGGGGCGTGCTTTGCCTTGTGCAAAAGCTCCAGCTTTGCCTTCAGTTCGGGCATGCTAAGGGTGCTCCAGGTGGGGTCCAGGAGTGTCAGGTTGAAGGAATGTAACGTGACCTTGAACCCGCGCTTCAGGGCGTCGATGCCGAGGAACACGCCCAGTGTTCCGCCGTCTTCCAAAAATTCAATTTCGGAGATGAGCTGCTTCAGGGAAATCTTGTAGCCTAGGTGGTTATAGACCGCTTGTAGGCTGGTGGGCCCGCAGGTAACGTCGTCGGGCTGCTGCAATATTTTTATATCCATCGTTTTGCCTTTATAAAAGCTTGCCGGTTGCCCGGTGCTCGTCTGGCGGCTGTCGGGAAGTTTTCCCGGGTCGTCGATGGCGTGCTGTAAAGATACCAATTTTTAATCAGTTTTGGCATTTTTTTTTCATTTTTCTATATTTACCCCCGCAACAAATAACCGCGCTTGCGGAAAGGATTAATCTATGTCGAAACTGACTGATTCTCAGGAATGGAAGGCCCTCGAGGCCCACGCCGAAGTCGCAAAGACTTGGCACATGAAGGAACTCTTCGCTAAGGACCCGGCCCGCGCCGAGAAGTTCAGCCTGGAGGCCTGCGGACTTTTCCTGGACTACTCCAAGAACATCATCACCGACGAGACCATGGCTAAGCTCCAGGACCTGCTCAAGTCTGCCAATTTCGAAGACATGCGTGCGAAGTTCTTCGGTGGCGAAAAGATTAACACCACCGAAAAACGCGCCGTGCTCCACACCGCGCTCCGCTACAAGGGCAAAGATCCGATTTGCGTCGACGGCAAGGACGTGATGCCCGAAGTCCGCGCCGTGCTCAAGCACATGGAAGACTTCACCCACCTCGTCCGCAGCGGCAAGTGGAAAGGCCACACCGGCAAGTCCATCAAGTACGTGGTGAACATCGGTATCGGCGGTTCCGACCTCGGTCCGGTGATGGTCACTGAAGCCCTGAAGCCGTATGCCGACAAGCCGATTGCCGGCGAATACTCCCCGGAAGTCTACTTCGTTTCTAACATCGACGGCACCCACATGGCCGAGACCCTCAAGAAGGTGAACATCGAAGAGACCCTCTTCATTGTCGCTTCCAAGACCTTCACGACTCTTGAGACCATGACCAACGCCGAAACCGCAAAGGCCGCTGTGCTCAAGGCTTTCAATGGCGACGAGAAGTCTATCGCCAAGCACTTCGTGGCGCTCTCCACCAACACCGAAGCCGTGTCTGCATTCGGTATTGACACCGCCAACATGTTCGAATTCTGGAACTGGGTCGGCGGCCGCTACTCCCTGTGGTCTGCCATCGGCCTCTCCATCGCGCTCCGTATCGGTTTCGAGAACTACATGAAGCTCCACCAGGGCGCCTACGAGATGGATCAGCACTTCAAGACCGCCCCGGCCGACAAGAACATGCCGGTGATCCTCGCCCTCATCGGCGTGTGGTACAACAACTTCTTCGGTGCATCCAGCTATGCCATGCTCCCGTACGACCAGTACCTGCACCGCCTGGCCGCCTACTTCCAGCAGGCCGACATGGAATCCAACGGCAAGACCGTCGATCGCAACTCTGCCCGTGTCGATTACCAGACTGGTCCGATCCTCTGGGGCGAACCGGGCACCAACGGCCAGCACGCCTTCTACCAGCTCATTCACCAGGGCACTAAGATGATTCCGTGCGACTTCATCGCCCCGGCGAACAGCCACAACAAGGTCGGCGACCATCACCAGAAGCTGCTCAGCAACTTCTTTGCACAGCCCGAAGCCTTGATGAACGGCAAGACCCTCGCCCAGGCTCAGGAAGAACTCCGCAAGGACGGCAAGAGCGAAGAAGAAATCGCATTCCTCGCTCCACACAAGGTGTTCGAAGGCAACAAGCCCACCAACTCCATCATGATGGACTACGTTTCTCCGGAAACGCTGGGCGCTCTCATCGCCATGTATGAACACAAAATCTTTGTGCAGGGCGTTATCTGGAACATCAACAGCTACGACCAGTGGGGTGTTGAACTCGGCAAGCAGCTCGCGAAGAAGATCCTTCCGGAACTTGCCAAGGCCGATGCCGAACTCAACCACGACAGCTCTACCAACGGGCTCATCAAATGGTTCAAGAAGCACCAGGCTTAAAATTTTTCTGGAGCGGAGCCACAGGCTAAGCGATAGAATCCATACTAGAATAAAAACCGCATCCGCAATGGTGCGGTTTTCTTTGTTTTTTATATCTTTTGCGTATGCGGTTTATAAAAGCTTTATCGTGCCTTTTGTTCTTTGCAAGCTTTGCCTTGGCCGACGCTATCCCCGCGAGCGCTCTTGCGACAGGCGGCGCCGTGACCCGCGACCAGCAGCTGCGCGAAATCCGCGACATCATGCGTGGTGGCCGTGGCGGCTATATCGACCTGGGTTTCAACTATCTGCCCTTCAGGACCCAGACTCCGCTGGAAAGCCCCTACGGCGAGCACGAGGGCTATGCCTTCAAGCACCATTTTGCTGGCTTTGGCAGTGGCGAAGTGACAAAGAACAATCACCTGGGTTTCTTGCTCTGGTTCGAACGTTCCGGTTGGGATGGCGAGGACTTTTTCTTCTGGCCCATGTACAATGACTTTTCCATTGCCCGTTCCGTGACCACCTGGGGCCTTACCTACACCCAGTCGGCCATGAATTTTACCATGGCGGGTGGTATGCAGCATCAGAACGTGGAATATGTGGGGGATGTTTATCCTCACGAGAACGATTCCCTGCTTTATTCTTGGGGACTTGTCCGTTGGGGCCGCACAAGCGTTCAGGCGAATTATCACAAGGCACACTGGCAGTCCGTAAGGATTTCCATGGACCTGGAATCCAGGGCCATTTATGGCGGTAGGGGGCGTGGCCCCCTGACTTACCTGCCCAATATCGACGTGACTATTTATAACGGTAAGGGCGACGACGATTCCGTCCGTGTTTTCTGGGAGCAGAACCTGTTTGCCCAGGTGCTCTACGGCGAGGTGTCCTTCGATTTCCCCCGCAAGGAATTCCATTCGGCGGCCCTGAAGTATTACCCGGATCCCTCCCGCATGGTGGCCATCGAGGCGACCTGCCTGCGCCGTAACGTGCGGCATGGCGCCAAGGACCTGCTCTGGGGCGGCGGTATCGAACTGCCCTTTGTGCGGTTCGCCTATAACTCCAGCTATGACTACGAGACATTCTTCCATGCCAAGGGAACGTTCCTGGTGGAATTCCAGTTCAACTTGGCTACCATTGACGGACTGTTGTTCGCCCGGGGCGGGACACGCTCTGCCCCCATGGAGACCCTGAACATCGAAAGGAAGAAAAATTTCGAGAGCAAGGACAGCAAGGGCCTCGACCTGATGGGTGGCGCAAAGAGCGAACCCAAGACAATAGAAGCCAAGGGTATCCGTTACGAAAAGTCCGGCAGCGAAGGAGGCAAGTGATGAAGTCTAAAACTTTGCGATTGTCGCTGATGGCCGAAGTCTTGGCCTGCTGCTTTGTTCTGTCCGGCTGTATCAGCCATTGGTTCGAGGATTCTACTACCCGCCTGCAGATTGAAAATAGGACCGGAGCAGACATAATCGAAATCGATATTGTCTCCGAAGATGAACGGACCGTCCGCCCCTGGATTCAGGATACCATCAAGGACAGTTCGGTGAGCCGTGTCTATGAAGAGGACTGGGTTGGGGATTTCAAGGGACGGATACTTTATACGAATTTCGTGTATCCGTGTTCATGTGGATTGACAAGGGCCGTTGTCTCTAAATCGGGTGAATCGGTCGCCTCCGATTCGTTCACGACTTGGCCTGAGCCCACTGAGAAGAACTGTACCTGCGCGGATTCCCGTGTCGAAAAGGGATGGTTCGACATAAGCCTTTCCGGTGGCAGCCTGTATCTTGTGTTCACGCGTAACCCCGACGGAACCCTCCATTTCGAATCGCGGTAGATTTCCCGCTGTCACCCCGGGCTTGCCTGCCCTGAGTGCAATCGAAGGGTCCCGGGGTCATCCTCGCTTCCTTTCTCGTCATCCTCGCGCAGGCGAGGATCCGCTTGCAGCCACCCCTGCCACCCTGGGCTTGCCTGCCCTGAGTGCAATCGAAGGGTCCCGGGGCCACACGAACCAACTCCTTCGTCATGGCGGCCGGAGCCTGCCATGAGCTTGTCGAATGGGTGAACATGACGAGAATATTTTTTAATTCCACATTTCATTTCCTAATCCCTAACCACCAACCACCAACCACTAACCACTAATCATTATCTTCTGCCCACTTCCTACATTTTTACTACATTAATCTATAGTGCAGATTACAAAGCTCAAAATATACGGTTTCAAGTCCTTTGCCCAAAGGACCGAAATCAATTTCCCCACCAAGGGCCTTACGGCGGTGGTGGGTCCTAACGGCTGCGGCAAGTCCAACATTACCGACGCCATCCGTTGGGTCTTGGGCGAGCAGCGCGCCGCCACGCTCCGTATGAGCAAGATGCAAGACGTGATTTTCAGCGGTACCGAAGAGCGTGCCGCCATGAGCCTTGCCGAAGTTTCCATTGTCATCGACAACAGCGATGGTGCCCTGAGTTCCGAATATTCCGAAATTATAGTCACCCGTCGTGTCCATAGGGACGGCACCGGCGAATACCTGATTAACAACCAGGAGTGCCGGTTGAGGGACGTCCACGCCCTGCTTTTTGACTCGGGCCTGGGTTCCAGCACCTATTCCCAGATGAACGCCGACATGATCAAGGCGGTGCTTTCCGACAAGGCCGACGACCGTCGCGTGCTTTTTGAAGAAGCCGCCGGCGTGAGCAAGTACCGCCAGCAGCGCAAGGAGGCCACCCGCCAGCTGGAACGTGTCCAGATGGACATGGCCCGCGTAGAGGACAACCTCCGCTCTGTGCGCCGTTCCGTGCGCCTTTACGAGACCCAGGCCGAAAAGGTCAAGGAGTTCAAGTGGCTGAGCGGCCGCCTCAGGAGCCTGGACCTTTCTGTAAGCCTGGACAAGTACGAAGATTTCAAGGAAAGCCTCACGACCCTGGATACCACCAGCCGCCGCATGAACCACGAGGTGGAATCGGCCAAGACCAAGGCCATGGAACTCCAGACCCGCATTGAAGAAAAGAAGCTTGCCATCAGCGAGGACGAGAACAACTACCGCGAGCTGGAACAGCAGGTGCAGCAGGCGACTCTAGCCCTGAACGACCTGAACAACCAGATTATACGCCTCCGGGATTCCGTTTCTTCGCTAGAAGCAGCGAACCAGAAGGCCGCCTCTGAAATTGAAATCAGCGAAGGCAAGACCCGGGAACTTCAAGAAGAACGCGTCCGTCTTGAAGAAGAAAACGAGGTCCTGAAAAGCGACAGCGGCATCGAGGAACTGAACGCCCGCTTGGAGCGGGAAAAGGAAATTTTGCAGGTCATGCGGGACAAGCTGGACGACCTGCGCGGCCAGTCCAGGGAACTGTCCAATGAACGCCTGACCGCCGCCAACCGCGTAGCCTCCCTCCAGGGGCGTTTTGAACGTCTGGACGCCGAATCCGACATGCTCCGGGGAAGCGTTTCCCGCTGGAACGACGAAGCGGGCGAGCTGCGGAACCGCAAGTCCGAAACGGAATCCGCCATCCGCGACATGGAAGCGGGCATGGAAGCTACCGCCCGTGAACTGGAAATTTTGAACGAACGCAAGGCTTCCCTGGAATCCACGCTGGATGGCAAGAATGCCGACCTGGCCAATGCCCAGCAGGAACTGCAGGCTTTGCAGAACGAGTGTGCCGCCCTGGAATCCCGGATTGAGGTGCTGCAGAGCGTCAACGACGAAGGAACGGATGCCGGCAAGTGGATTCGCGAAAACAAGGCGGGTCTTGTCCGCGGGTTCCTTTCGGAACATATCAGCGCCGCTCCGGAATACGCCTCCCAGGTAGAGGCAGCCCTGGGCGATTGTCTGGACAGTGCCGTGGTGGAAAGCCGCGACGGCCTCCGTGAAATTGTAGAAGGGCTCCGTAGCGAGAACGCCGGCAAGGCGGTGCTCGCCCTGATGGATTCCCTGGAACTTGCACCTGTGCCGGAACTGAACCACCCCGGAATCAGGGGTGCCTTGAGCAGCTTTGTCACTTGCGACGACACCACACGGACTTTTGTACAGAATCTTCTGAGCCGCTATTTCTTGGTGGATTCTCTAGATACGGCCCTGGACCTGGCCCGTGAACACAGAAATTCTGATTTCTGCTTCGTGGCGGACAAGGTTATCGTAAAGACCAACGGTCTGGTGAGCCAGGGAGCAAATACCGCCGGGGCCCTCAGCCGCAAGAACGAGATTGCCCAGGCCACGGAGCGTCTGGCTGCTGTACAGGGACAGGTCGCCCAGAAGCAGGCCGCTCTGGAATCTCTCCAGGCAGAAATTGATGAAACCAGGCAGATGCTGACTTCTGCCTCCGACGAGATTCTCGAAAAGAACAATGCGCTCCGGGCAGGGGAGGCTGGCATTTCGATCCAGAAGAACACCCTGGAATCGGTGGCCTCCCGACTTGAAAAACTGGAAGCGGACATTGCCGAAAGCGAAGGCCGTATAGCCACCGCCGAATCCCAGAAGTCTAGCGATGCGGACCTGAACGAGGCCAAGGCCGCCATGGAAAGCGCCGAGGCGGAATATGCCCGGGTGAATGACGAACTTGTAGAACAGGAAACCCTGTTCCGCGAAAAGGACGAAGAAGTCCGCGACTTGGAAAGGACATCCCAGGACAAGGCCGCGAAGCTCTCCCAGAATACGGACCGCCTGAGAAACATCGCCGACCAGGTCCAGTTCCTCGGGGATTCCATCGAGTCCCGCAAGCGGGATATGGAGACCAACAAGATTTCTATGGAAAAGGCCGCCCGGGATATCGATGACCTGGGAGCCTCCGTCCAGGAGAAGGATTCCGCCCTTCGCGAGTTGGAAGGTCGGCGCGACGCCGCCCGTGAACGCTACGAAGTGGTCAGCGGCGACCTGGACAGCTGGCGGAGCGAGCTGGACACCATCCGCGACGACATGATCGACAAGATGAAGGAGCTGAACGAGGTGGGCCGCAAGCAAGAAGCCCTGCAGTCCAACCTGGATCGCCTCCAGGAACGCCTCCAGAATGAATGGTCCTTCGACCTGCAGGCTCCCGAAGAATTTGAGCGTGTGGAATACAGCCAGCCCGAGGCGGACAAGGAAATTCGCGAACTCCGCGGGAAAATCAAGGAATTGGGCCCCATCAACGTGAACGTGATGGAGGACTACGAAGACGAAAAGAAGCGTTTGGAAGAAGTGGAAATCCAGTTCAACGATCTGGACCGTGCCCGCGCCTCGCTGGATCGCACCATCACCAAGCTGGACGATATCGCCCGCAACCGCTACCTGGAAACCTTCGAACGGATCCAGAAGAACTTCCAGTTCGTGTTCAGCAAGCTGTTCCTGAACGGCGAAACCAAGATGAGCCTGGTGGAAAAGCTGGACGAAAACGGCAAGCCCGGCGATATCCTGGATGCGGACATCGAAATCAACGTTCGACCCACCGGCAAGAAGATGCGCGGCATCAAGGCCCTTTCCGGCGGTGAACACGCCCTGACCGCAACGGCCCTGCTCTTTGCCATCTACATGGAAAAGCCCTCGCCTTACTGCGTGCTGGACGAAGTGGACGGCCCGCTTGACGATGCCAACGTGGGCCGCTTCATGGCGCTGCTCCGTGAATTCAGCAAGCAGACCCTGTTCATCGTGGTGACCCATAACAAGCGCACCATGGCCGAAGCCGACATGCTCTACGGTGTGACCCAGGAAATCAAGGGCATTTCCCGCATCGCCAGCGTGCAACTGGCCGACGCCACCAAGTTCGCGATATGATAGCTATGAGGTCGTGCATGGGGCACTTTGAGGTATGAGGTCGGGCTTTGCCCTTTGAGGCAATATGTTTTTAATTAAAAAAACTCAAAGCGAGCAATGCGAGCGAACTCAAATCTCAAAGCGAAGCGACCTCACTGCTATAAAAGGCTTCGTCTTTGCGGCCCTTTCCGCCATCTGCTACGGCACGAACCCCCTTGGGGCCCTGCATCTATACGCCCAGGGGTATTCTCCGGAAACGGTCCTCTTTTACCGATTCTTTACGGCGGCGCTGCTCCTTTTGGTAGTGATTCTTGCGAAAGGTTCCCACTTCAAGATTTCATTCCGCGAATTTGGAGCGCTTGTCGCGTTTGGATTCCTCTTTGCGGTGAGTTCCCTGACCTATTACGCCTCCTTCAAGTTCATGGACGCGGGACTGGCTTCTACGCTCTTGTTCCTTTACCCGCTGGAAGTTTCTGTGCTGATGGCCGTTTTCTTCAAGGAAAAAATCAAGGTCTGGACCATTGTTTCCATCGCCGTTTCCATGGCGGGAATTGCCCTATTGTACCGCGGTGGAGATGGAGCGCCCCTAAGCACGGTAGGGCTTGTGCTAGTGTTTATCTCTTCTATATCCTATGCCATCTACATGGTGATGGCGAACCGCATCAAGCTGCAGATGGGCTCCGTGAAGATGACCTTTTACGCCATCAGTTTCTGCATGTTTTTTTTGCTGCTCTATTCGGTGACGTTTGCCTCTGGGCTTCCGCCGGTGTTCATGCAGGCCAGTTCCTGGGGCTGGGGCTTTATGCTGGGTGCCGTACCCACGGTTCTTTCGCTGATATTCATGGTGAAGGCGGTAAAGATTATAGGTTCTACGCCTACGGCAATCCTCGGGGCTCTCGAACCCGTGACCGCCGTATCCATCGGTGTACTTGTCTTTGGAGAAATCCTCACAGTCCGCCTTGGAATCGGAATTGCCCTGATTCTTGGGTCCGTAGTGCTCATTGCCGCAAAGCGGAAATGATTTTTTTTAATTTGGAATTATGCAGTGCAAATGTTCAAAATGCGGTAAGGATTTCAACGACAAGGTGGGTATGTCCCCTCTACAAAGCAACCTTGCCATCCGCGTGAGGAACAGGGTGGGGAATATTTGCCCCGATTGCCGCCAGGATACCTGCAAGACCAAGCGGGGTAGGTGGAAAATGTGGTTCTACGACCTGAAAGTCGGGACCATCTGCCTGCTGTTGCTTTTGCCGGTTTTCCTGATCTTTGCGGGACTTGTGGTTTTCATGGCACTCTACGTGCTGTAAGTCTTTTTGACAAGGCATAGATAAATTGTCCATGCCGTTTGGATTCCAAATTCTCTTATACTTTCAAAAAAAAATTAATTTTTCGTACAAACTGTAGTATTTACAATAGGGATTTTGGGATGATTGGTTTTCCTACTAGAATTTTAGCAGTTTTGTGCCTCTTGGCGGTTTATGTTTCCGCTGGCGTAGACCAGTGCAAGCCTATTGGCTGGGCGACACGTTCGGGGCGGACTTCTATGGCATTCGAAGTGACCGGCGGTGGTAACGCAACCCCCATTACAGTTACGACTTTTTCTGACTTGCAAAAGTACGCCAAGGATTCCTCTCCGCGGGTCATCTACGTTGACGGTACACTGGGTAGCGGCTGGAGTGGCACGACCGGCGACCGCCTGAACATTACCGCATCAAACAAGACGATTATCGGACTTAGGCCGGGAACGCTCCTGAAGGCTCCTATCCACATCACGAGCAAGGCTTCCAATATCATCATCCGCAATATTGTCATTAGGGGGCCGGGCAGCAATGCTGACCAGGCTTGGGATAACCTCACCATCGAAGGAGAATCAAAAAACATCTGGATAGACCACTGCGAATTCTGGGACGGCCAGGATGGCAACGCCGATGTGGTAAAGGGTTCGGACAATGTGACATTTACTTGGTGTATTTTCGGCTACGAAAAAAAGAGCACCCACAATCTTTCAAACCTTATCGGCAGTTCCGATGACGAGACCATAAGCGAAGGCAAGCTGAATGTAACTTACATGTTCAACTGGTGGAAAGCCGCAAATCAGCGTAAGCCCCGCTGCCGTTACGGAAACGTGCACGTGGTGAACAACCTCCTCACCGGCGATGCAAGCGTCACAAGCGGTACGGACGTGCTTGGGGTCTCGGCGGGCCACATGTGTACGGTCCGCACTGAAAGGAATGTGTTCATCAACGAAGCGAATCCGATTTACACAGGCAATGCAAACGGCACGGGCGTAAACGAAACCATCGACAACATTTTCACGAACTGCTCGGGCAACACGAAGGGTACGGGCACCTCGTTTACGCCGCCTTACGACTACACGGACTTCATGCTGTTGGCAAGCGAGGTGGAAGCCGTTGTGAAATCGAATGCGGGTGCGACACTTGCAAGTCCAACCGCCTGCGGCGAATCGACCCCTGCATCCAGTTCTTCCGTGACCCCGGCGAGCTCCAGCAGCGTAGAGCGTATAGCCGAGAAGGCCTACCAGGCCGAAAAAGGAAATATCAGTGGAGGTGTTGTAGAAAGCAGCAACGTGGGATTTTGGGGCGATGGCTATGTGAATTTTGATAAAGGCGGCGATTTTGAGTTCCCAATGACGGTAAATGTGGCTGGGGAATATAGGTTTGAAATTGATTTTGCCAATGGATCTTCTGAAGATCGGAGTTTAGTCATTTCTGTCGGTGCTAGCGATACAACTGTTGTGTTTGAAAAGACGGGAGCCTGGACCATTTGGTCCACCAAGGAAATTACTCTAAAGTTGTCTGCGGGCGAAAACTCCATCAGGTTTGCAACGGTCGACGGTAACGATGGCCCGAACATTGATCAGTTCGACGCTTTTCTTGTCAAAAAAACGGAGGTTAAACCGGAGGAGAAGCCGGAAGAAAAACTGGAGGAAAAAACTGAGGAAAAGTCGGCAGAGAAACCGGATGCCTTTTTACCTCCTGAAAATCAAAATTATGTAACAAGAAACGGTTTATGTCGGGTGACCTTGTTCAATACGAAGGGTGTCAAAATGCGCTATCTGGAAGTTGAAAATGAAAAGATTGGTGATACTGCATGGATAACACGCGGCCTTCCGTCTGGGATCTATATGTTGCGCATAAGAATTGCGGATAGGACTTTACAGCGCTTTATTACGGTCAAGTGATATATTTCTCTCATTAGAGTCAAAATTCTAACAAAAAAAGACCCGGCACAAACCGAGTCTTTTTTTAGTAGCGGGGGCAGGACTTGAACGCTGCGACCTTTGGGTTATGAGCCCAACGAGCTACCAACTGCTCCACCCCGCGTCGAGGTATGCCCATATATAGTAAAATTCTATGTCCTTGTCAAGTTGAATTGGCGAAAACAGCAAGAAAAGGGCATTTTTTAATAAAAAAACAAGGTTTCGTTGACGGCCCTTCGCTGGAATGTTTATCTTTGGGCTAATGGAAAGGACGATACAACAGTCGCGGATACTGTTTCTCGATACTGGCCCGCTGGTGCGGCTTTTGCAGATGCACCCGGATTTTTATCCGACGGTGTCGGACATTTTGGACATGGTGTACGAAAAGAACATCCAGGTCCTGGTCTCGCCGGTTACCTTGTTTGAGTTAAGCAACAAGGCGTTTGCCAGTGGGGAAGGCGTGCTTGCCCGCCAGTATCGCGAGTTCTTTGAAAATTCTGCAAATGTTAAAGTTTGCCCGGTCAATGCGGAAATTTCTGTAAAGGCGGCGGAACTCTATGCCGCCTCCCAAAAGACTAACCACAAGATTACCGAAGGGGAGTCCCTGCGTCTTGCGACGGCATTCGTGAACGGCGCTGACTGCATCTTGACCGAATGCGCGAACTTCCGCACCCTTACCGACGCCCTTGTCGTGACTTTGGACGAACTTTAGCATTTTCCTAATCACCAACCACCAACCACTAACCACTATTTTTCTATCTTTTCCCCGTAAAATTTCGGAGAAATCATGCCAAACTATTGTCCTGTTATCGGTCTTGAAATCCATTGCCAGCTCGCGACGAAGACGAAGATGTTCTGCGGCTGCGAAATCGAAGTGAATACGACCCCGAACAAGCACGTGTGCCCTGTTTGCCTCGGTATGCCGGGTGCCATGCCCGTGCCGAACAAGAAGGCTGTCGAGTACGCCATTCGCCTGGGCCTTGCGCTCAACTGTGAAATCGACTTGAACGCGATGTGGACCCGCAAGAACTACTTCTACCCGGACCTGCCGAAGGGCTACCAGATTACCCAGACGGGCGGACTTCCGGTGTACGACCACCCGATTTGCAAGAACGGCTGGCTCGAAATCGTCAAGGAAGACGGCACCAAGAAGCGCGTGGGCATTACCCGTATCCACATGGAAGAAGACGCCGGTAAGCTCATCCACGACATGAGCCCCACCGATTCCCACTTTGACGCGAACCGCTGTGGCACTCCGCTTTGCGAAATCGTGACCGAACCGGATATCCGTAGCCCCGAAGAAGCCGTGCTCGTTCTCAAGAAGATCAAGCAAACTCTTGAATACACCCGCGTTTCCAATGCCAACATGGAAAACGGCAACATGCGCTGCGACGGCAACATTTCTCTGCGCAAGAGCGAAGACGCTCCGTTCGGTATCCGCGCCGAAATCAAGAACCTGAACAGCTTTACGAACCTCGAGAAGGCTCTCTATTGCGAAATGAACCTGCAGGCCTCGACCCTCGATGCCGGCAAGGAAGTGGAACAGTGCACCAAGCGCTACGACCCCAATGCGGACAAGACCATCGTCATCCGCTCTAAGGAAGACGCCCACGACTACAAGTACTTCCCGGAACCGGACATGGTCCGCCTCGTGACTGACCCGGCCTTTGTGGAAGAAATCCGCCGCACGCTTCCGGAACTGCCGGATGCCCGCCGCAAGCGCTTCATGGACGACTTCGGTGTTTCCGAATACGACGCCATGGTGCTGACCGAAGACCGCGACGTGAGCGAATGGTATGACACCGCCGCGAAGAACTGCAAGAACGGCAAGGTCTTGGCCAACTGGGTGATTACCGAACTCCTCGCCAAGGTGAAGGAACTGGAAGGCGGCCTCAGCGCCCTCAAGATCAAGCCCGAAGACCTGTGCAAGCTCGTGAACCTCATTGCCGATAACACCATCAACGGAAAGATTGCAAAGACGGTCTTTGCCGAGATGTTCGAAACCGGCAAGGATCCCGAAGCCATCGTGAAGGAAAAGGGCTTGGTGCAGGTGACCGACACCGGAGCCATCGAAGAAGTGGTCCGCGCGGTGTGTGCCGAAAACGCCGCCCAGTTCGCCGAATTCAAGGCAGGCAAGGTGGCACTCAAGGGCTTCCTTGTGGGCATGACCATGCGTAAGTCCGGCGGCAAGGCCAACCCGGGCCTCGTGAACCAGATCCTCGACAAGCTCGCGAAGGAGTAGCTTTAGAGATTAGGATCTAGGGGCTAGAGGCTAGTGTGAATAACGACGTTAAAAAGGAACGTCATTGCGAGCCCCGTAGGGGCGCGGCAATCCAGGGCAGTTTGTTGCTCGCGGTGTTGCTTGCCCTATTCCTTGCACTCCCGGCCGCTGCAGCTGATATGCCCAACAAGTGCGATAGCCTGCGGGTGAACACACTGAACATGACCCAAGAAGAAATCGAGCAGATTTGCGGCATCGATTCTACAAAACTGGCCGAAGGTCCGACTCTCCAAGAACTCAATGAAGAGAATCCGACCTACGTCAAGCGCGACTACAACCATAGGCAACAGGTCATTGTCGGGAGCGTTATCATGCTCTGCGTCGCCGTCGCCATGGTGCTCATGAACAATTACAACCCGAAACGATAAAATTTCCCAACCACCAACCACTATTTACTAATCACTATGTCCTACACAGACGAAGCAAAACAAAATTTCAAGGCCCTCTCCAATAACCCTTACCCTGGCCGTGGCATTATCCTCGGCGAAAGCGCCGACGGCAAGTCCTACGTGCAGGTCTACTGGATTATGGGCCGCAGCGTCAATAGCCGTAACCGTGTGTTCGAAATTGAACGGTCGACCGGCTTCATGAAGACCAAGGCCTTCGACGAATCGAAGCTCACGGACCCGCACCTGATTATCTACTACCCGGCACGTCACACCGCCGACGTCCAGATTATCACCAACGGCGACCAGACCGACACGATTTACGACGCCATCAAGCTGGGCGGCACCTTCGAAAGCGCCCTCCGCACGCGCCAGTACGAAGACGACGCCCCGAACTTCACGCCGCGTATTTCCGGCATCCACTACAAGAACGCAAGCCCCGCTGTGTACAAGCTCTCCATCCTCAAGAGCCGTAACAATAGCGAAGAAGCCGGTTGCGAACGCATGACGTTTGAATACGAGAAGGCTTTGCCCGGTCTCGGCCACTTCATCAGCACCTACGAAACCGACGGAAGCCCGATTCCTAGCTTCAACGGTTTCCCGAAACTGATGCCGATTTTTGCCAACGCCGAAGACACGCTCAAGAAGTACTGGGCCGCTCTCGACAAGGATAACAAGGTGTCGCTCATGGTCAAGTGGATTGACAAGAAGACCTTCAAAACCAAGACCCTGATTGTCAATAAGAACAAATAGCAAGGCGAGTGCTGCAGCCATGCTCGCATGGCTATAGCCGAGCCGCAGCATTGTGGCTCACGAAGTGAGCCAACAAATAGTAGGGCGAAAGTCGCGGCAAAATGCTCGCGATTGTAGACTTATTTCTCCACCACGTTCCCGAGGATGTGGTGGATTTTTTTGATACCGTCGAAGGCCGACGGATTGCTGATGTAGTAGAAGATTTGTTCTACCAGCGCATCGGTGTTGAAGTCGTAAGACGGAATGCGCAGCAAATAGCTTTCCATGGAGTTGTCGAAGGCGATGTAGGTGGGCCCGATGTTTGGCTGCGGGATTTCCATGTTGTTTTCTTCGGCCATTTCCATGAAGATTCCCGCGACTTCGTCGTTTACGCAAATCCAGGGCATGTTGTTGCTATTTGCCCTCTGGAATTCGAGGGCGCGCTCGGCGAGCGTCTTGAGCTTGTCCTTTTCCAAGCTGCGCGCCATGATTTCTACGGAGAGTTTCTCGACTTTCTTACGAGCAATTTGTTTGTAATCCCAGGGACTTGCAAATTCGGCATCTACGTAGGGGTGTACCACGAGCCCCGATTCTTCGAGGCCGGTCAAGCGGTCCTTGGACCAGGAGCTATTGTGGTACGGCGAAAAATAGCCCACTTCGGTCACGCCGAGGCCCAGCAGATAGCGGCCAATTTCTTTGCCAGGAGTTTTGCCGAAGGTGGAGTTGAAGAATATCCAGTTGTCCTTGCGCAAAAAGCTCTTGGGCACAGCGTCAATGGGATGTTCCCACCATACGGCCACGGGGAACTTGGCGTCGGCAAAAAATGTCAGGAGCGGCCTGTAGTTCTGCACCAAGAGCGTCGAAAGCACGGCCCCGACGGCGTTGGGGTGTTCTTTAAGTTTGCAGGGCTTGCCGCTACGGTCAATGAGCTTGCCCGTGGCGTCATTGATGCCGAACAGGGTGAGCTTGTAATGGTTCTTACCGGCGGTCTTGTAAATAAGGCGCAAAAAATCCAGTTCCCGTTCACTTTCGGCGCTGAATCCTCCCCAACTGTTGCAGCGCGTAACGAAGATGAGTTCGCTGAGGGGAGCCTCGTCTCTTTGCTGTTGTTTGCGGTAAAAGACGTACTGGCGGCCTTCTTTTTTCAGGATTCCGCGAGCAACTTTTTCTTCTAGGAACTTGCGGAGCGTGCCCTGCGACACGTTGTAGCGGGCAGAAAGTTCTTTTGAAAGCGGTAGCGGCTGCGAAGGTTTCAGGTAGCCTTGCGCAAAGTCGCGCTCGAATGCCTTGGCGAGTTTTTCGGTGACCGTTTCGTGCACGAAGGGAACTGAGTTCTTAAGCGGGGTGTTTCCCCAGAAACAGCCTTTTCCCTGAATCTTGCATATTTTTCCTGCGGATTCTAGCTCGGCAAGGGCCGCCTGCACCGTGCCCGATGATGCGCCGAAGCTCTTGATCATAGAACGCACTGACGGGAGCCTGTCGCCCTCGGCGAGGTTCATGTCAAGCAAAGCCTTGATAATCCGCTGTTTCATTCCTTTTAATATAAAAAATGCCCGGGCAAGGGGGAACTTGCACGGGCGTGTGGGTGTATGGAGTATCGTTTAGTAGTTGAAATCGACCTGATAGTGAGCCCTATTAGTCTCGCTGACTCGGGCACCCTTGGCGTTGACAGTGCCGCGAACTTCCCGGTTCTGCACTTTGATGCGGTTCTGCAAAATGCCGGTTTCCTGTTCACTACTGGAGCTTGGCGGAGTAAACTGTTCGCTGCTAGAAGACTGCGGCAAGGAGTTGTTAAGCATGGCGTCACCTTCAGGATCCTGAGGGACCTGGCCATTGAAACTTTCTTGACCTTTTTTGGTTAAGGCAATGATGACCATGCCGTCTTTTGCATAGATGTTGCTCGGGCTAATGTCGACACGATTGCCGTCAAAAGTCCAATCTCCCTTACTCCAACGGCTT
The DNA here is from genome assembly GCA_017503015.1 of Fibrobacter sp. Taxonomy (NCBI): domain Bacteria; kingdom Pseudomonadati; phylum Fibrobacterota; class Fibrobacteria; order Fibrobacterales; family Fibrobacteraceae; genus Fibrobacter; species Fibrobacter sp. Next base: position 33,584 of record JAFVTX010000016.1, read on the forward strand.
GTGTCGAATGTCTTGAAATCGTCAGTCCATTGAAGCTTGAAGTCACTCCCGTCGTCGCCCTGTCCTGGCGTGTATTCGTAAACCTTGACCCAGTTGATGAATTGGTAAACGGGGAGAATGTTGTCGTTCCATGCGCCTACCCAGCCTGCATCTTCATGAGACCAGAGGTTGAAACGGAGACCCTGAGGTTTCTTGCCCAGGTCTTGAACCTGGTTGTTGTCCCCCTGGCCTTTGATTGTCTTGCGGACAACTTGACCATCAAGAGTCCATGCAACATAATCGGGAGTCCATTCTATTCCGTATGTATGGAAAGACTCGTTTGAAGCCGGGTTTATACTGTGGTGTTTTTCACTTTTAATTTTGGTATTCTCGCCGGGGCCGTAGCCGGTAATGATATTAGACTGAAAACTATTCGGATTTTTGCCCAAAATTTCAATGTCAATTTCAACCCATGGTTCCGGAGCTCCCAGGTAGGAATCATTATGGTAAAGGAACATGGAACTTACCGTACCAGAGCCAGCGGCCATCTGCATACGGGCTTCAAACTTACCATACATCCAAGTTTCTTTGCTATAGAGTTCTGCACCAGAATAGTCCTTAGCCATAAGTGCCCCAGCTGCAAGAGCTATGGTTGCAATGAAAAACCTCGCTTTCATGATTGTCTCCCTCGAATCATATAGAAAATACATTTTTTAACGAGAAATTGAATTTCTCTAAATATTAAAATACCTTAACTGTATCAATTGTATTAAATCACAAATTCTAAACTAGATTTATTTTTCCAGTTTTTTCAAAACGTCCTGCAGTTCCTTGGGCAGGGGGCATTCCTGGACCGTATTCTTGCCTTGCCAAGGGTATTCCAGGCGGCTGCTATGCAAAAACAGCCGGTTCAGTCCGTATTGTTTCTTGAATTCCCGGTTCAGGGCGAAATCCCCGTAACGGGTATCTCCCAAGAGTGGGTGCCCGATGCTTGCGAAATGCGCCCTGATTTGATGCATACGGCCCGTTTCCAAGTTGATTTTTACCAGGTCGTAGCCGGAGTAGTGTTTTTTGACGCTGTAGTGGGTAATAGATTTTTTCCCTTTTTCGTCTATCTGCATCTTGGAGCCCTTGGCATTGTCCGTGCGGGCGAGGGAGGCTTCGATGGTTCCTTTTTCTTTTTCGAGGTTTCCTTTGACTAGGGCCAGGTAGTATTTCTTGACTTCGTGTTCACGAATCAGGCGGGTTAGGTCCCGCAGGGTGTCACCGTGGAGGGCCACCAGTAAAAGTCCTGAGGTCTCCTGGTCCAGACGGTGGGCGAGGGTAGGCTTGAAGTCGAGATGTTCCCGCTTGCCCCATTCCCAGAGGTGCTCCACCAGGCTTTCGCCGGGGCGGGTCCCGCTTCCCGGCTGGCTAGGCATGCCCGAAGGCTTGTTGACCACCAGGTAGTCTTCGGTTTCCAAGATGATGTCCAGTTCCTGAGTACCCCAGCCTTTTTTTCGGTCGGCGGCTGTGCTGGCCTTAGTCCAACCCTTGTTTTCGGCGTTTTTCAAATCCGTTTTCTGAGCTCCGGATTCCGAATTTACAACGCTTTTCAAATTCTCGTAAATGCAGACGGTGTCCCCTTCCTGGAGCATCTGGTTAGCCTTGCCGATAACCCCGTTTACCCTGACCTTCTTTTTACGCAGGATAGCAAAGAAAACGGACAATGATTCGTCGGGAAAAGCCTTCCGTAGAAAACGGTCCAGACGCATGTTGGCAAAGTTACGGTCGATAGTGCGGGTAATCATTGGACTCCTTACCTCTTTTTCGCGTAGTAGGCCAGTCTCACTCCGTCGGCGGCGCTTGTGACAATCCCGCCTGCATATCCGGCCCCTTCGCCCAGCACGAACAAACCCTTGGTATTCACGCTTTCTAGGGTGGCGCTGTCTCGGGTGATTCGCAGGGGAGAACTGGTCCTGGTTTCGGGAGCCACAATGAGGCCTTCGGCGATGAATCCGGGAATTTTCCGGTCAAAGTTCAAAAAACCTTCGTAAAGGCTCTGGCAAATCCGCTTGTCCAGCCAGTCCCAGGTGTTGACGGGTACAATCCCGCAGGGATAGGTGGATTTCGGCAGTTTCTTGTCCAGCCGGTGTTCCATGAAGGCCTTGATGGTCTGTGCCGGAGCACTGTAGTTCTTTCCGCCTACATTGAAGGCATCCTCTTCCGTTTTCCGCTGGAATTCCAGTCCATCGAAGAGCTTTTCGCTGGCTTCTACGGGAACCACAATAGCCCCGTTGGCAAGAGGTCCGTTTCGACGGCTATAGCTCATGCCGTTGGTGGCAAGTGTCCCTGGTTCAGAAGCGCAGGGCACCAGCACGCCGCCGGGGCACATGCAAAAACTGTAGGCGCTGCATGTTTTGTCCAGTGTCGGTGTGGCGAGAAAATATTCCGCAGCTCCGGTGAGGCGTGTATCGACACCTCGACCCAGCTGCCGCAGGTTTATCAACTCCTGGGAATGTTCCACACGTACGCCCATGGCGAATGCCTTGCTTTCAAGGGCTACGCCGCGGGCTTGCAGCATCTGGTAAATATCCCGACAGGAATGCCCCGTGGCAAGGACCAGCGCTTCGCAGCGCTTCCACGCACCCTGCGGAGTGGTTTCGTCTTCTATCTTGATGGCAGAAATATGGCCGTTCTGGATTTCTACATCTGTCAGGGCCGAATAGAAATGGATGTGCCCACTCAGGCGGATAATTTCTGCGCGGATTTTTCGGAGCATCAGCACAAGTCTGTCTGTTCCGATGTGGGGCTTCGCGAAGGTGATAATATCCTGGTCTACCCCGAAATCCACCATGTCGTGCAGGACCTGTTCCGAGAAGGCGTTTCTGCTCCTGGTGTTGAGCTTGCCGTCACTGAAGGCTCCTGCACCGCCCTCGCCAAAGAGGACATTGCTGCGTGCGTTGAATTTTCGGTCCACAAAGAACCGGCGTATGTCGCGGAAACGTTCCTCTACGGGTTTTCCTTGCTCGTAAAGATCTACGGAATAGCCCTTGCGTAAAAGGTGCAGGGCCGCCCAGAGTCCCGAAGGTCCTGCACCGATAATGTCCACATGTCCGGGCATTTGCACGGTGCCTGCCAGGGCTGCTTCTTTCGGGTCTTGCTTTGCAGGAACCGCTTCTACAAGCCCCTTGGCGTTGTTGCCGAAGGTTCTCAGTTTTTGCTGAACGTCAAAACGGACATTATAGGACCAGCGGGGGGAACCCTTCCGGCGTGAGTCCAGCGAAAAACGTTCCACCTCCAGATTGAAAATCTGTTCCTGCTGGAGTTTCAGCTCTTTGGCAAGAGCCTCCCGAAACTTGCCCTTTTTCTCTAGGGAAACGGGAAGCTCGTGAAAACAGTAAGAAAACATGGCCCCTACGCCGACGGAAAACCTTAGAACACGTAGTTCAGATTGATACCGCCGTAGATATCCTTGTATTCGTTAGACAGGTAGTCCGGACGGTAATAGATGGCAGAACCTACGTACCAGTCACTATAGAAGTGCTTGTTGTGGTTGAACCGCAGGTTGAGTTTTCCCAGCACGTCCATTTCTTCTTCGTCGAAATCTTTGTCAGATTCGGTCCATTCTGTAAGCATGTAGCGGAACTGTCCGTTCAAGGAGACGATCATGAAACGGTTCATGAAGGGAATTTCGTATTCGTCTTCTACGGTAATTTCATCTTCGGTCATTTCATTGCGGACGTATGACTTGAGGCGGTAAGTTATCTGGAAATGGTTCTGCATACTCTTGAGGGTAGTGGTGATGCTCAAGGGGTAGCTCTGCTCAAAGTAATCGCCACCGCCGTAGTAATAACCAAGCTTTGCCCATGTCGTATCTTCAAGGTCCATGTCCAGCTCGTCAATCAAGCTGTCCTTGTGGAACAGGGATGCATCTGTACGAAGAGTCCATCGGCCATTGAACTTGAACACGGACTGTGCCGCCTTGAAGGAGATGCCGGCATTGATGGTTTGCTTGTAAAGCCTCTCTTCGAACTTGGACGCGAGATAAGGCGCATCGACCGTAGACATGTAATCAGCCCAACGTGCAGAATCCACCATGACGGTATCCCCGTTCACGATGGCCATCTTGGGGCCCTTGCCTTCGGTGAAATATTCATCCCTGTAGATTCCGTCTTCTAGCATATAGCTTCCGCGCAAGCGAATCGGACGGTACTGGTCCCTGAATTCCATATTGTAGTTGGCGGTAATCTGCACCCTGGGATTGATGGTAAAGGTGTTGCTGAGTCCGAAATTGTGGATGTACTTTGTGCGGTCGTTGTCCATCTCGTGCTGTTCGAACCAGTCGCTTTCCTCGTCAGAGACAAGCCCGAAATGGGTTCCTTCGGCCAGGCCCGCCAGGTTTTTCTTTCTGCCGTGGGCCGCGTTTTCTACGTTAATCTGGTAGTCCAGTCCAAGGGTCCAGAACTTTTTGATGTCTTGTTCCAGGCTGGCTCCGAATTCGCGGGTGTTGGAAAGCTGGTCAGGGGAGCCTGCGCTATAGAAGTCCTCGCCGATGTATTTCACATGGCCAGCGATTCTTGTTCTGTTGATGTTCCAGTTCAAGGAAGCGCCCAAGGCAAAATTCTGACTTCCCCAGTGTTGCCCTAGCACGCGGTCGTCATCGCGGTCGCTTTCTTCTTCTTTTTGTGCCTGCTTAGCCTTGTCGATTAGGTAATGGAGGGTAGAAATCATTTCGGATTTGCTCATGGTGGTATTGTCCCCGAAGATTTCTTCCAGTTCTTCGTTAGAAAGCCTGTCAATCTGGCTTTCGTTCTGCATCAGCTTACGAAGCTGCGTGTAGCTTGCGGTATTCAATCCGGCGCTGGAGAACAACCGGTTGATGGCACGCTGCCTTGCGGCATCGGTGGTGTCTGCACGACCGACGGCGATTTGTCCGTTCAGCTCGATATCACCCGGGAAGAACAGCCAGTTGCCTTCGGCATACATGGTGAATGCTTCCAGAAGAGGATCGGTGGTAAGGGTACTAGCCTTGGCTCCGTCGCGGAGAAGCGGGTCTTCAAGTTCGTCGTTTGCGTAAATAGCGCCCACCTTGGCGTCGAACCTGCGGACCGGAGCCCATTTCAGGAATCCGCCGTAGGCAAGGCGCTGGGCCTGAGCTTCACCATCATCGATGTAATCGTTATAGAGATAGGGGTGACGGTTGTGGGGAACCAGGGAACGCTTGGCCTCGCCAAAGAAACCTTCCAACTGGACCAGGGGCTGATCCGCATTGTTCTTGAGCAAGGACAGGGTATACTCGGCACCGAACAGGGGCATGCCCGACATGTAGATATCTCCGCCCATCATCTGGAAATCACCCAGGTTGACACTGTTGTAGCTATCATTGTAGCGCAGTGTCACGGGGTTCGGGTAGAATCGGTTCCAGGAATCCGATGTGGCATCCATGGTAAATTCGATGGTCTTGCCTTCGGGTGACATCATCAGCACGTAAGCCGAGGCATTTGCGCCAAAACCCGGCACCTGGAAATAATTCTTGTAGCGGTCGCCCTTGAGAATGGTATCCGTTCCAAAGATTTCAGGAGTATTACCGTGGTGAGTGCGGGTACGCACATAGTGGTAGTTTCCGCCCAGCATCACGTTTCCAAGGACAGTCCAGCTCTTTTGCGTAGAATCCGCAGGGGCTTCAGATTCAAATACCACGTTGGCTTCGTCGGCAGGATTCAGGTTCTTCCGATCCACACCGGGAACTTCCGGTTCGGGGGGAAGCGTTGCTATGGCTTCTGCAGCCTTGTTGCTGAAATTGGTCTTGTTGTTCTTGGCGGTCTCCATGAGTTCGGGAGCAAGAATTTCCGAAGAGGAAATACCCACCGTGTTTTGTTCAATGGCGGTATTGTTCAAGTCAATGACGGTGTTCCCCATATTCACCACAGCCGTACCGTTGTCCTTGAAATTTGAAGAGGACACGGTACTCTTCGAAAGCTTGGAATTCAACAGGGCGACATTGTTGTTTTCAAAAGTAGACCGTTCGATATCGCCCTGGGCGTAGTGGGAGAGGTTCAGGGCAACCTGGTTGTTCTTGAACTGGCAGTCGTTTGCATTGACGGTGGCGTTACGAGCATAAATGCCATATCCGGCGGCACCTTCCACAAGGGAATTCTGGATTTTCAGATTGCCGTTTTCCACTACGATTCCGTTGGTGGCGTTCAAGATCTGGGCGTTGCGGATTTCGGAGTTGTTTTCTCCGGTAATCACGATTCCGGCCCAATCACCAGCAGCGGGAGTACTCATGGCGGAGCGGAACACCACAGGAGATGTTGCAGTTCCGGCCACCACCAGCTGGCCCTGGTTTACCGTGAGGGAGCTACCCTTGGTGAACAAGATTGTGGTTCCCGGTTCAATGACCAATACCGTATTGGCGGCAACAGATACTGTTCCGTTTACGAGATAGGGAGACTTGTCCGCTTTTAAGAAACCGCGGAGTTCACCCTGGAGTTCTGTGCCGGTCAGCTGAACGTTTTGCGGTTCTGGTGCGGGAGCGGCCTCTACGACCGGAGCGGGAGTGGCCACGGGGGCAGCTTCAACCGGAGCTGGAGCGACAGCCTGTTCAGCTGGGGTTTCGGCAACAGGTGCAGCGTTGGGTGCAGGTTCTGCTGCAGGCACGGGTTCAGCAACGGTCTGTTCGGCAGGAGCCGTTTCTGCGGCTGCAGGTTCGGCTGTTTCAGGAGCAGGGGCTTGTGCAGAAGCATCAGCCGGAGCAGCCTGTTCGGCAGGTTGTGCTACCGGCGTTGGCGCAGGGCTTGCAGCTTCTTGGACCGGGGCAGCTGCTTCGGCAGCAGGTGCCGGAGTTGTTGCTACGGGTGCCGGTGTCGCAGCGGCAGGAGCAGCAACTGGAGCAGGCGCTGGGGCTTGTTCAGGAGCTGCCGTTGGAGCGGGCGCTGGAGCTGCCTGTGTGGCAGGGGCGGCCTCTTGGGCAAATGCAAAGAATGTTCCCAGAAGGACTGTAGCGACGGTACCCTTAAAAAACTGTTTCATTTAGCGTACCTCGTAAGTCTTGGTGGCTTTGAGAACCTTGCCGTTCTTCAAGACAACCTGGATGTTGATTTCTGTTTTTTTGCCGTATTCCAGTTCCACAGGGACGCTGAAGTTGAAATCTTGAATGGACGGGGAATATTGTTCCAAAAGATTTTTGTTTCCGCTTGTGACAAGAACGCTCTTTATGTGGCTGATGTCATTTTCGGGAATTCCCTTGATAGAGAAAACTATTTCACGTTCAAATCTTCTGGACACTCCGTTGGGTGGAGGAGGTACGCGTAAGCGTTCCACGTTGCCCTTTCGAACATCTATATAGGCTGAGATATTCGGGTAACACCCTAGTTTCTTTCGAATTTCAGCCTTGTTTCCAGCCTGGTCACGGGCAATCCAGGCGTAATCGTGGAGTCCGGATTTGAGTTTGATAGTGGAGTAGGAATTCTTGTCGAAATAAGTCTCTTTAAGAGGAGTCCGGTCCATTTCGGTTGAGAGGATGACAATGTCGTCCTTGATGTTTGAAACAGAAACGCTGGCTTCACAACGGATGGAATCGCTACGCTGGAAAATCAGTGCGGGCTTGTCTAAGTTTATAGCCTCGCAGCTCTTGTCAATCTCCAAATCCACTTTGACGGTCGCCTTGCCGGTTGCCCCGTTGAATTCAACAGTTGCGAACTTCTCGTTCCAGTTGCCCTTCTGGTCGCTGATGGTAATGGTATAGGTCCATTTTCCGTTTGCACTTAGGGGTACCAGGTTGGGGGAGGTGTGCTTGCCCAATTTTACAAACAGGGTTGCCGTAGAATCATCTGGGTTGAATTCGCCCTCGATGGTTGCCGCTCCCGTTTCGCAAATCTTGAGTGGCGAAGGCGTGGTTACCTGGAACGAAATCGCTGTCGTCTGACTTGCAGAATCCTTTACCGTTGTATCGGGCTGTTGCATATAGTAGGTCTTCAGGTCGGCACAGCCGAAGCTCACCTTTCCGCTGTAGCAGATAACGGGGAATTTCTTGTCACCAACGGCGCTGGGAGCCCAGTTGGGAGTGAACTGGACCATTTCTCCGGTAGATTCGATTCTCTCTCCGCCAAGTTCCACGCCTACACCGGCAGGGCAGGTTCCCTTGATGGCTACACTCGGGGTATAGATGGTGTCGGGGAGGGCTTCGAAGGTGCACTTGAGGGAGTCTTTGGCGGCGGTCTGCTTGGCCTTGTACTCGTTATCCTTTGCCTGAATCGCCTCTTTCAGTTTGTCTAGGGTCATGGTGGTATCGCTGAGCATGGCGTCGATTTCGTTCAAGAAATCCAGGTCACCCGAGGAGGATAGTTCCAAAACCAGAAAGTCGTCGCCGTTGGGGACGGCCGTTTGGCCTCCATTGATGCCTACCACCTTGCCGGACAAGTCGATTTCCAGGCGTCCGTTGCGGAGGGATGCGATGGGAGTGCCCTTGGAGCTCATGCCGATGACACCGTCAGTTCCGCGGATGGCGGCCGTGGCGGTTCCGGTCTTGAATTTGAAGGAGCTCTCCTTGCTGGACTGTTTCTGTACGTCAAAGCGGACCTTGCCGCTCTTGATGTCGGTCATGGCCGTCTGGACTCCGTCCTCGGACAGCAGTTGGGAGAATTCCACCAGGGAGTTCTCTTCTACCGAGATGGTACTGCCGTCGGGCAGGGCCACAATGGCCTGGGATTCTACCAGGGTCCTGATAACGTCTTTTTCTTTGACCTTCGCCCCTACACGGAGAGGCACCCAGTTGCCTTCGGATTTCTTTTGGGTGGTCACGTCACCGATGACGGAACGGACCTTGCCCGAGGTGTTTTTGGCTGCATAGGAGAACGGAACCGCCAACATGAGTGCGACGGCCACAAACTTAAAACGGCTTGAAAATGACATATAGCCCCTCTTTCAAGATGTATTTTACATAATAAATATATTATTTTTGGCTATATTGAGAGAAAATTGTATTTTTTAGGGGCGAAAAATTGACCCTAATCACACGAGGAACCTATGAGCGCAGAATTTGAAGAGCCTACCGTAGAAATGACCGATCCGGACACCGGCGAGCAGGTCATCAAGGAACTGGACAAGGCCATCCTTTCTAAGGGAGCCTGGCAGACCATGATGTTCCTTTGCCAGGAACGCAACGCCAAGACCGGCGAATTCGGCGAGCCCAAGGTCTACATCCGCCGTTACCAGAAGGTAGCAGGTGCTTTCAAGGCCCGCAGCAAGTTCAATATCAGCGGAAAGGCTCAGGCCGAAGCCATTATTGAAAATCTTAAGAAGTGGTATAACATTTAATGCCTGACCCTGCCAGTAGTAAAAAGAGAAAATACAAGATAGATTTCCTTTGTCAGGGGAGCATCAAGGCTTTCCCCTGGAAAGACAAGTTCGACAAGATGGCCCACCAGCTCCTGGACCAGGAGGGAACGGGGAACAATGTAAACGTTGTCCTCTGCGACGACGATTTTGTCCGTGAAATGAACAAGTCCTACCGCGGGCTAGACAAGGTGACCGATGTGCTTTCCTATGAATGGCACGAACCGGACCTTTTGGGCGAAATCTACATCGCCAAAGAACAGGTCAAGCGTCAAGCCCCCGAATACGGCAACAGCTTTTTCGCAGAACTCAAGCGGGTCATTGTCCACGGACTTCTGCACCTGTCGGGCTATGACCACATCAAGGCGGCCGACCGCAAGGTCATGCGCAAGCGGGAATGCGAATTTCTGGGGCTGGACCCCTACAAGGAGAAATGCTGATGGATTCATCGGTACAGTGGGCAATTGCTTTTCTGGTAATTTTCCTGTTTGTTTCCTTTTCTTTTTCTTTAATCAAAACCGCGTTCAGCGGCATTTACGCCAAACGAGAGGCCAAGGATAGGGAAGGCCGCGAAGAGAAAGTGGCCGCCATCGTGGAGCATGACGGCTTCAACGAGACCATCTCCATCGGCCGCATCTTCTGCAATGTGGGGAGTGGCGTTTTGGGCATTTACCTGTTCCAGATGGTTCCGTGGAACTGGGTGCACGAATTCAAGATGCTCGCTTTCTTGGCTTACCTTGTTGTGGCCTGCATCTGCATTTACACCATAACCGTCTTTTGCGCGAACCTTCTCGGCACCCTCAAGCCCGATACCTTGGCGGTGGTGCTGATTCCGCTCTTCAAGCTCATTCGCGTTCCTTTTGCGATTCCTGCCAAAGTCTGTCACGTTCTTTTTGTGGCGATTCTGAAGGGCCTGGGTTACGATTCCAAGCTTAGCTTCCTCTCCGAAGAGCGGCGCGATGCCGTGCAGGCGGACCTTTCCGACAGCGAGGAAACCGATGCTGAAGGCCTCGAAAAAGAAGAACAGCAGATGATTCTCAACATCTTCGACTTCGTGGAGACTCCGGTCCGTGAAATCATGACTCCCCGTGTGGACATGTGCGCTATCGACGTGGAAACGCCCCTGGACGAACTTGTCAAGGTGTTGAACAGCGAACGCCATTCCCGCTTGCCGGTGTACAAGGATACCATCGACAATATAGTGGGAATCCTTTCCAACAGGGACTTTTTGGAATGGTACACCGAACACCGGGATGAGCCCTTCGATATCATGAAAATCGTGATGCCCCCCGTGTTCGTGCCTTACCACAAGAAGATAGACGACCTGCTTACAGAACTCCGCAAGACCGGAAACCAGCTGGCCATCGTTGTGGACGAATACGGCGGCACGGCGGGCCTTGTGACCCTGGAAGACATCCTAGAAGAAATCGTGGGCGAAATCCGCGACGAAGACGACATGGACGAAGACGAAGATGTGCAACGCCTAAAAGACGGTCGCTACATCGTGGACCCACTCATGACCCTTTCGGACTTGAGCGATGAACTGGGAATCGAGTTGGAACCGCCCGAGAATTCCCATGTGGAAACCCTTTCGGGCCTCATTCAGGCCACACTTGGCATTATTCCGTCTCCGGGTGCCGAAGTCAAGATTCAGGGCTATACCTTCAGGGTGCTCAAGATGGATGGCACCCGCATGGAAAAGGTGATGCTGATTCTCCCTCCCGGTAAGGCCGGCCCAAAGACCCAGGCGCTGAAGAAGATTTAATTCGATATTTTGCAAACAAAACACCCCGCCACATTTGAGTGACGGGGCGTTTTTGTAAAGGGAGATCCCCGCCTTCGCGGGGATGACATCCTCAAAGGCCGTAAGGCCGCGCTCATCGCTCAAAGCGACGAAGTCGCGACCTCATACCTCTTTACAGGCTAATCAACCCTTCGGTATCCTTGCTCATGGCGTCATAGAATGCGTAGCGGGCGTCAACTTCCTTCTGGAGGTCGTCGGCGAGCTTCTTGGCCACTTCCGGATTGCTACGGGTGAGCTGCTTGTAGCGGTTTTCGGTGTAGATGTATTCTGCAACCGGGATCGTCGGCTTCTTGGAGTCGAGGATAAGCGGGGCCTTTCCTTCGGCGGCGAGAGCCGGGTTGTAACGGAGCAGAGTCCAGTAACCGGAATCCACGGCCATCTTCTGGTGCTGAAGCTGGCTGTTGAGATCGAAACCGTGGTTGATGCAGGGGCAGTAGCAGATGATCAGCGACGGACCATTGTGTGCTTCTGCTTCCTGGAGAACCTTCAGGGCCTGAGCGTCGTTTGCGCCGAGGGCGATACGGCCCACGTAAACGTTCTTGTAGCTCATGGCGATAAGGCCGAGGTCCTTCTTGCCGGCGCGCTTACCAGCGGCAGCGAAGAGGGCGACGGCGCCACGGTTCGTGGCCTTGGAAGCCTGTCCACCGGTGTTGGAGTACACTTCGGTATCGAGGACGCAGATGTTCACGTTTTCGCCGGTTGCCATCACGTGGTCGAGACCACCGTAACCGATGTCGTATGCCCAACCGTCACCACCGAAGATCCACACGGACTTCTTCACGAGGTAGTCGGCGAATTCGTCGCGGAGGCTGACGGATGCTTCGTCGGTTGCACCGGCGAGAGCTGCCTTCAGGGCGGCGACGTTTTCACGCTGGGCCTTGATGCCGGCTTCGTCGTCCTGCTTCTGGGTCGTGAGCTTTTCCTTGAGTTCGGCAGGAACGTTCACGGCTTCGAGGAGGCTGAGAGCCTGCTTGGCATGCTTCGTGATAGCGAGACGCATACCGAGACCGAATTCAGCGTTGTCTTCGAAGAGGCTGTTGGCCCAAGCGGGACCGCGGCCTTCCTTGTTCTTTGCCCACGGAGTGGTCGGGAGGTTACCGCCGTAAATGGAGGAGCAACCCGTAGCGTTGGCAACGACCATGCGATCACCGAACAGCTGAGAAACGAGACGCACGTAAGCGGTTTCGCCGCAGCCTGCGCAGCTTCCGGAGAATTCGAACAGCGGTTCCAGGAGCATGGCCTGCTTGACGAGGCTCTTGTTGACCTTGGTGCGGTCGAATTCCGGGAGGTCGACGAAGAAGTCCCAGCACTTGCCTTCCTGAACCTTGATGGGTTCCTGCGGCACCATGTTGATGGCCTTCTTGGTTTCGTCGGTCTTGTCCTTACCGATACAGGCCTGCGTACAGACGCCGCAACCCGTACAGTCGTAGCTGGACACGGAAATGGCGAACACCGGCTTTTCGGAACCTTCGAGCTTGAAGCCCTTGGCCGGAGTGTACTTGAAGCCTTCCGGAGCGTTCTTCACTGCGGATTCGTCAACGACCTTCACGCGGATGGCTGCATGCGGGCAGACCATAGCGCACTTGCCGCACTGCACGCAAGCGTCCGGATTCCAGGACGGGATGTTGAGGGCGAGGTCGCGCTTTTCGTATTTGGTGGTACCGGTCGGGAACACACCGTCGCAAGGCATCTTGGAGACCGGGAGCTGTTCGCCGTTGCCCTTGATGATTTCTGCGGTGACTTCGTTCACGAACTTCGGAGCGTTGCCGTGGATCGGAGCGCGGAATTCCTTGGTGCTGGTGACAGTAGCAGGAACCTTGACTTCGAACAGGTTAGCAAGAGAGGCGTCGATAGCGTCCCAGTTCTTCTGGACCACTTCCTGACCCTTCTTGGCGTAGGTCTTTTCGGCGTACTTCTTGATGTACTTGATGGCGGTTTCGGCATCGAGCACGTTACCGAGCTTAGAGAAGAAGCAGGTCTGCATTACGGTGTTGATGCGGCGGCCCATGCCGGTCTTCGCGGCAACGGCGTAGGCGTCGATCACATACACCTTGAGGTGCTTCTTGATGATTTCTTCCTGCACCGGACGCGGGAAGGTATCCCACACGGTGTCGGCAGAATGCGGAGTATTCACGAGGAAGGTCGCGCCATCCTTCGCGTACTTCAGCATGTTCACGGATTCCAGGTGCGGAGTGTGGTGGCATGCCACGAAGTCGGCTTCGTTTTCGCCAATCAGGTACGGGGCGTCGATGATGCTCTTACCAAAGCGGAGGTGAGAGGTGGTCATGGAGCCGGACTTCTTGGAGTCGTAAACGAAGTAGCCCTGGGCGTAGTTGTCGGTTTCGTTACCGATAATCTTGATGGAGTTCTTGTTGGCACCCACTGTACCGTCGGAACCCAGACCGAAGAACATGGCCTGGAAGAAGTCGCTTTCCAGCTTGAAGTTCGGGTCGATGGTGAGGCTCGTGTGGCAAACGTCGTCGTTGATACCGACAGTGAAGCGAGCCTTCGGGTCGGCCTTGGCGAGTTCGTCGTAGATGGCCTTGACCATGGCCGGGGTGAATTCCTTGGAAGAGAGACCGTAGCGGCCGCCGATCATCTTCGGCATGGCCATCTTGCCTGCCATCACGGCTTCGCTGATTGCGGTCAGGGCGTCCTGGAAGAGCGGTTCGCCAGCGGAACCCGGTTCCTTGCAGCGGTCGAGGACGGCAATCTTCTTGACAGTCTTCGGGAGGGCTGCAACGACGGCTTCCATCGGGAACGGGCGGTACAGGCGAATGTTCACGAGACCGACCTTTTCGCCCTTGGAATTGAGGTACTTGACGGTGTCACCGATGGTGCAGGTCGAAGAACCCATGGAAATAATCACGCGGTCAGCGTCGGGTGCACCGACGTAATCCACGATGTGGTACTGACGGCCAGTGTAGCTTGCGACCTTGTCCATGTACTTCTGGACAATTTCCGGAACCTTGGCGTAGAACGGGTTTACCGTTTCGCGGCCCTGGAAGTAAACGTCCGGGTTCTGTGCGGTACCGCGCATGGTCGGGCGGTCCGGGGTGAGGCAGCGCTGCCGGCATGCCTTCACGTACTTTTCGTCGATGACGTTACGGATAACGCCGTCTTCGAGAGCTTCGATCTTCATCACTTCGTGGGAGGTACGGAAACCGTCGAAGAAGTGCATAAACGGAACGCGGCTTTCGAGAGTGGAAGCGTGGGCCACGAGAGCGAGGTCCTGGCATTCCTGCACGCAGCTGGAGGCGAGCATGGCAAAGCCGGTCTGGCGGCAAGCCATCACGTCGGAGTGGTCACCGAAAATAGAAAGGCCCTGCATGGCAAGGGCACGGGCAGTCACATGGAAGACCGTGGGGGTCAGTTCGCCCGCAATCTTGTACATGTTCGGGATCATCAAGAGAAGACCCTGGGAAGCGGTGAAGGTCGTGGTCAAAGCACCGGCCTGGAGCGCTCCGTGAACGGTACCGGCAGCGCCACCTTCGGACTGCATTTCAAACACGCGGGGAACCTGTCCCCAAATATTCTTCTTGCCTGCAGCACTCCAGTTGTCGGCGTGCTCAGCCATAGGACTAGACGGTGTAATCGGGTAGATAGCCGCAACTTCGCTAACAGCAAATGCTACGCTAGCGGTGGCCTCGTTACCATCACACGCAATCATCTTTTTTGCCATGTGTGTCTCCAATTTTTAGGTTTTTTCGAAAAAATCTGATTTAAGTGCACTTTCGGCCCATTTGGAGCCAAAAGCGAAAAATCCAAGATGAAAAATATAAAGATTGAGGGGACGGGGGGAAAAAAATTTGAAAATTGACATTAATATAAGGTTTTTTTTAGATTGGGAAAAATGGTCTTTCGCTACGCTCAAGCCCCAACAGACCGGCTCGGTTATGCCAAACTTCGTTTGCCAGAACTCTCGCCTTGGGACTGTTGTCCCCCTCGCTCCTGCCCAATGTCATCCCCGCGCAGGCGGGGATCTCCCTTCGGCATCCGCTACCCCCTTTCCTAGGGCGGACAGCACTTAGGGGCTTTGCCCCTTAGTGCGCATGGCCACCAAGGTGGGGCCCGCCCCTAAAACCCCGTACGCAAGGTTTTTCTGAAAAAATACCCGCCGACCGTGTAAATTCTGCTTTACATTTTCCGTTCTACATCTTACACCTCACACCTCATACGTTCCTACTCAAGCGGATCCTCGCCTTCGCGAGGATGACACCTCTTGAGACCAGCCTTACTAAATCCTAGATCCTAATCCCTAGATCCTAATCCCTAGCTACCTATCCCTTTGAACTGGATCCTTCGCGACTTCGTCGCTCTGGATGACACTTCTTGTCCCCTGCGGCCCTAATACCTAACCCCTAGCCCCTAGCCCCTAATTACTATATTCTCCCCATGCTCCACCTGTGGCTCATCACCGCTCCCGACGACTTTTCCGCCGAATTCGACGACATCGAGCAGATGTTTTCCCGGGGCCTTTCCCGCCTGATCCTCCAGAAGCGGGGGAGGAACGGCGCTCCCTACGCCTCCGAAAGCGAATATGAACGCTGGCTTCTAGGGCTCCCCATGGAATGCCGGGACCGCATCTGGGTCCGGGGCACGCCGGATATGGCGGAGCGGCTGGAAGTCCGGGGCTGCCTCTGCGACAGCTCCCGCCTCGCCGGCGATATTCCGCCCTCCTGGTACAGGATAAATACCGTCGCCGCCTGCAATAGCGTAGAAGAAATCACGAAACTGCCTCCCTGGGTAGCCGGAACCCTTCTCGGGCCGGTTTTTCAGCCTGCCTTTGCGGTAGAGCCTGTCTCTTGTGTGGACCTGTCACGGCTGGAAACCGATAGAGAAGGCTTTAATCCCTCGAATATCCCGCTTATTCTTTCGGGTGGCCTGGACGAAGAAACCTTACCGTCAGTCCGCCCCTTCGACCCGTCAGGAATCGCCGTCCTGGGCGGCGTCTGGAACTACGCCGACCCCGTTAACGCCTTCATCAAGCTGAACCGGGCTCTCGGTAACGCCCAATTGCGTCCATAAAAGTTTTTTGTAAGTTTTTGCGTAATAACGCGTTAACATAGTCCAATTTGGAATAAGACAATCTGTGTTATTTCAATTTTTTATACATATATTTGGAATATGGAAGCAACGCGCGCGAAAATTTTGGTGGTAGATGACACCAAAACCAATATCGAAGTTCTCGAAGGAATTCTTTCAAACGATTACGATGTTTTTGTAGCCCTTGACGGTCACAAGGCCCTTATGCTCACCGAGAGGGTCAAGCCCGACCTGATTCTTTTGGATGTAATGATGCCCGAGATGGACGGATACGAAACTCTCCGCCAGATGAAGGCCCGGAATATCTTGGGCGGCACGCCTGTCATCTTTTTAACGGCAAAGTCCGATTCCAAGAGTGAACAGACGGGCCTGAACCTGGGTGCCGTTGACTATATCGGCAAGCCATTCTCTCCCGACCTGGTGCTGCTCCGCATCAAGAACCAGCTGGAATACAAGCGCCAGCGTGATCACCTCAACGAGCTGGTCATCGAAAAGACCCAGGACCTGAGAAACACCCTGAAGGTAATGCTCACCAGCCTCGGCGCTCTGGCCGAATACCGTGACCCGGAAACCGGCGGTCACATCAAGAGGACCCAGTTCGTAGTGCAGAAACTGGCCGAAATCCTGATGAAAAACCCGAAATTCGCAAAGGACATTCCCAATAGAGAATATGTGGACTATTTCGCGACGGCGGCCCCCCTGCACGACATCGGCAAGGTGGGCATCCAGGACGAGATTCTCCGCAAGCCGGGCAAGCTTAACGAAGAAGAGCGTGCCATTATGAGGGAACACGCCGCGATGGGTTACAACGTGTTGGTGGATGCCGCCAAGGGTCTCGAAGACAAGACCATGATCTTGATTGCCGCCGATATCGCCTGGTGCCATCACGAATATTACGACGGCAACGGTTACCCCCGCAAGCTCAAGGGCGACGAAATTCCCCTTTGTGCAAGGATTATGGCTGTAGCCGATGTCTATGACGCCCTCGTTTCCAAGCGCCCCTACAAAGAACCTCTGCCTCACGAAGTTGCGGTTGCAGAAGTTCTCAAGGGCAAGGGAAAGCAGTTTGACCCCGATGTGGTGGAGGCTTTTGTCGGGATTGCCGACAGCCTGCCGGACCTGTACCAGAAATTCAAGGATGAAGGAATTTGAGCGATAGTTCTTTAAATGATAAACGCCGTCAACTGAACTGGCGAATTTCCCTTGTCTATATGGTTCCCGTGCTCATTGCCACGGTGGCCCTTATCCTCATATTCTTTTTCTATATCAAGTCCACCCTGATTTCTTCGGCCTACAGCAGCACCGAAAACAGCTTCAAGAAAAACATTAGGCAATGCGAACTGTACCTGCAAGAAAAACAGGAGGACTTCAGCAAGTTCCAGAAGAAGGTTCAACAGACGGGAAAGGCCTCCCTACGTTCTGTCTTGGCAAAGCAACAGCAAGAAGACGAAGACATTTCCGACGTCTATTACGGATTCTCCAACGGCGAATACATGAGCGCCCTTGGGGATAAACTGGAAAGAACGGTTTCCGAAGTCCGAACCAAGTCCTGGTACCTGGAGGCCTCCCGTAACAAGGGCGTAGCCTTGACAGGGCCATATATCAAGCCGGCTCTCAAAAAGAATGTCTTGTCCATTTCCGCCCCGCTTTGGGACAAGGACAAGCAGATTCGCGGAGTCGTGGCCGAAGATATCGACCTGCAAAAGATTCGTTCCCTGATTTCCAGCATTGCAAGGGAAGAGGGCGGTGTCACAATCCTTATGGGAAACGACAACGAAACGGTATATACCTATTTCCCCTACGAGACCAATGTCAAAAAAATCGAGCTGGACACAATCCAGGAACTTCGTGACCTTGCTTTAGAAGGTTTTAATACCGACTCTTTGAACTACGGAAAGGTGTTCCGCTTTGAACGGGCCAATTCTCGTCACCAAAACTACGTGTTCATGGTGACCCCTATGACCAAGGCTCCCATGTATGCCATCCATGTTATCCAGCAGAACAAGGTGGTGTCCAAGCTCCGTGAAGACCTAAATGCCATCATGCTCCTTGTGACATTGGCCGTTCTTTTCATGATGATTATTGCCTCCGTTGCCGGGCATCTTCTTTTCAAGTGGCTTATCGAAAAGGACCTGAACGAGAGCGTCAGTTCCAGTACCTTGTTCGATACACTGCTTGCTACACCTAATTTCAGTTTGATTTTGACCAACGATTCCTTCGATATCCTCCATGCTAGTGCCAACATTATTGATTTCTTGAACAATGGTGAAGATATCAAGGGTGAAATCCTGTGGAAATTTTTTCCGGGCGAGGAATTCGAAAAGTTTGCCCGCAAGGTGGCCATGGGCGGAGAACTCCATCCCAGCGAACGCAAGACCATTGTGAAGGTTACCAGCCCAAACGGGGAAGAATCCTGGTGGAACGTATTCTTCCAGTTGCTGGTGGAAGATGACGGAAGTATCCGCTACCTGTTCATGATTACCGATGAGACCAGCGGCATCCAGAAAGATACTATCTTGGATACCATCATGCTGTCGGCGGACCGTTCCCTGCTGATTATCTTCGACAGGACTCGCCACATCAAGTATATGTCCAAGCAGCTGGCCGATGTCTTTGATCAGGAATGGCGTAAACTTATTGGATATTCCCTTGATGATTTGATTTCGTGTGGTTTGCCTGAAGATATCGTAAAATCGATCGGTAATTCGTTTACCAAGCAAGAAATCTGGAAAGATTCCTTCTCCTTGAATTCACAGGACGGCAAGGGCGAAATCTGGTTCCGTGGCGAGGCGGTGACCTTGAAGGTCCAGGAATCTGTGGTGGGCTATATGCTTTCCATGGTGGACATTTCCGAAGTGGTGGAGGCCCGCGAGATTGCAGAGCAGGCCACACAGGCCAAGAGCGAGTTCTTGGCCAATATGAGCCACGAAATCCGTACGCCCATGAATGCCATCATCGGTATGGCACACCTGATTTCAGAAACGGAACTTTCCGAGCGGCAGCACAGCTTTGTGGACCGTATCAGCAGTGCCGCAAAGTCTCTGCTGGGTATCATCAACAACATTCTGGACTTCTCGAAAATCGAGGCCAAGAAACAGGAACTGGAAGTCATTCAGTTCGTGCTGCAAGATACCATCAGCGAGGTGGCCGCCTTGGCCGAAGTCCGTATTACAGGGCGTCCTATCGAGCTGATTGTAGATGTGGACCCTGAAATTCCGGAAACCTTGATGGGCGACCCGCTACGCCTTTCCCAGATTTTCACCAATCTGGTGAACAATGCGACGAAGTTTACGGAAAAAGGCGATATTACCCTTCAAGTGCAGATGGAAAAGAAGACAGATACCCATGTCCAACTGGCCTTCAGCGTCAAGGATACGGGTATCGGCATGACTCCGGAACAGCTAAAGCGCCTGTTCAACGCCTTCACTCAGGCAGATGGTTCAACCACGCGTAAATATGGCGGTACAGGCCTTGGCCTTGTGATTTCCAAGTCCCTGGTAGAACTGATGGGCGGGCAGCTCAAGGTGGAAAGCACCTCTGGCGTTGGGTCCCGATTCTACTTTACCATAACGCTTCCTATTGCGCCCAAGGTAGGAGCTCCCAAGTGGAAATCGGTTCACTCCTTCCAGAACAAGAACATTCTACTTGTAGATGACTGCGCGAACCTTCGTTCCGTGTTGCGTCACACTCTTGAAAAGTTCCGTTGCGTTGTAGAAGAGGCCTGCTCTGTTGACGAGGCCATCGACCTGATTCAGGCTCATGAATCGGCAGGGGAGGCTCCCTACGATATCTTTATCGTGGATTACCAGATGCCTATTTCGGATGGCTTCAACTTTGTGAAGGGTCTGCCAGCAAATATGCTGACAATTCCCAAGATTCTGATGCACCCCTTGCATTTCGAAGAAAGCAACCGTATCCATGCCGAAGAAATCGGGTTCAACAGTTGTCTTGCCAAGCCTATCCAGATCAGTTCGTTGTTGACTGCAATGCAGGAGGCCGTCGGAGAAAAACCGGTTTACCAGAAGGCCGTCAAGAAAGAAAAACGCAAGATTTACTTCAAGGATGCCAAGGTCTTGCTTGTTGAAGACAACAAGATGAACCAGGAACTGGCTGTTTCTTTGCTAAGCAGCGTGGGTCTTACCGCCATGATTGCCAACAACGGTAAAGAAGCGATTGAGCTCTTGAAGCCCAATTCCTTTGACCTGGTGCTGATGGATATCCAGATGCCCATTATGGACGGTTTGACGGCCACCAAGAAGATCCGTGAAAAGCAGGAAGAGTATTTCCAGAAAGTCCCGATTCTTGCCATGAGTGCCCGAGCCTTCCAGAAAGACAAGGAAGAGTGTTTCGAAGCGGGCATGAATGCCCATATCGTAAAGCCCATTGACCCCACTGTTCTTTACGAAGAGATGGCGAAGTTCTTGCCGATTGCTTCCGAAACGGCTGAAACCCAGACGACCACTACGGTGGTGTCGTCTGATTCTGTACAGCTTTCTTCTGACGACAAGGACTTTGCCGCCAGGTTCCAGAAGATTCCGGACTTTGATATTTCTGCAGGTCTCTATCACGCCAATAACAACCGTACACTGTATCTCAGGATTGTACAGGGCTTTGTCAACGATTACGGAAGCAAGGCCCAGGATTTACGAAGGTTCGTAGAAGCCTCCAAGTACGAAGACGCCGCAAGAATCGCTCACACCATCAAAGGCTTGTCCGGTACTATCGGAGCCGCCAATGTCCAGAAACTGGGGCTTGCGTTAGAAAATTCGTTACTGAATAAGCAGAAGAACTTTAACGAGCTTATCGCCTTTGAAGACGCCCTTAAAAAGTTGGTAGAGGCTCTGTCTAAAGTTCTTGCCGATATGAATTCCGAAAAGGAAGACACGAGTTCCAAGAAGACTGACCCCCAGGCTGCAGAAAAACTGAAGGGCGTCCTAGAAAATCTCAAGCTGCATGTGGATGCCTGCTCTGCTACCATGTGCAAGCGGGACTTTGAACCCATCAAGGATATTGCGTTCAGCTCCGCTCAAGAGGCTCTGCTCAAGAAGTTGAAAGACCAGATTGGGGACTATGACTTCACGGAAGCGGGGGAGACCATCAAGGAGCTTGAAAAGACCCTTGCCTAGTGCAGGATAAATGCCGCGATAAAGGCGAGGGCTACAATCACCGCAGCTGCAATGGCGAGCGGGTTCGCCTTTTTCTTCTTGTTGCCGTATTCGTCCGTGCCGAACTCGTTTTCCACAATTTCGTCGTAATCTGGCGTTTCCAGGTCGGTAAATTCCGCGCCCTCTTTCCAGCCGGTGTCGGCGTCGCTCCCGCAATGCGGGCAGAACGTGGCGTCGTCTTTCAATTCGGAGTGGCAGTGAGGGCAGAGCATAGTAATTCGGATTTCGGAATTAGATTAAATATAAAAAGAAAAACCGCGCGGTTTTATCCGTGCGGTTTTTCAGCATGTCATTTGTGCGGCTTACGCCGCTATAGATTACAGCTTGTTGTTGGAACCAAGAACGTCGACGATCTTGTGTTCGTACATCTTCTGCATGTTTTCGCGAGCCGGCTTGAGGTACTGGCGCGGGTCGAAGTGTTCCGGATGTTCGTCGAAATACTTACGGATAGCGGCAGTCATGGCCAAGCGGCTGTCAGAGTCGATGTTGATCTTGCAAACAGCGGACTTGGCAGCTTCGCGGAGCTGTTCTTCCGGAATACCAACGGCATCCGGGAGCTTGCCACCGTGGGCGTTGATGGTGTCCACTTCGTCCTGCGGCACGGAAGAAGAACCGTGGAGCACGATCGGGAAGCCCGGGAGCTTCTTTTCGATGGCGTGGAGCACGTCGAATGCCAGGGGAGGCGGAACGAGCCTGCCAGTCTTCGGGTCGCGAGTGCACTGTTCCGGCTTGAACTTGTAAGCACCGTGGCTGGTACCGATGGAGATAGCGAGGGAGTCGCAGCCCGTACGGGTAGCGAAGTCGATCACTTCTTCCGGCTTGGTGTAGTGGGATTCTTCAGCCTGGACTTCGTCTTCCACACCGGCGAGCACGCCGAGTTCAGCTTCGACGGTCACGTCGTGCTGGTGAGCGTATTCAACAACCTTCTTGGTGAGGGCGATGTTGTCTTCGTACGGAAGAGCGGAACCGTCGATCATCACGGAAGAGAAACCGTTGTCGATGCAGTCCTTGCAGAGTTCGAAAGAGTCACCGTGGTCGAGGTGGAGCACGATCTGCGGATTGGCGCAGCCGAGTTCCTTGGCGTATTCAACAGCACCCTGGGCCATGTAGCGGAGGATGGTGCCGTTGGCGTAGTTGCGGGCACCCTTAGAGACCTGCATGATCACCGGAGACTTCTGCTTGACAGCAGCCTGCACGATGGCCTGCATCTGTTCCATGGTGTTGAAGTTGAAAGCCGGGATAGCGTAGCCACCCTTAACAGCCTTTGCAAACATTTCCCTGGTGTTCACCAGGCCGAGTTCCTTGTAAGAAACTGCCATTTGATTTACCTCTTGATTGTGTGGCGACCTGGGTCGCCGGTTTAAAAGTTACGGGGCAAAAGATAGCAAAAAAAGATATTACCGAAGAAATAAGCGAATACGCAAGACACA